>NZ_JBEOSZ010000006.1:0-223689 GCF_040303285.1 Streptomyces sp. NPDC096046
TCTCGGCGTGCCGGGTGCAAGCCCTCGTACTGGGTGTACTTGGGCTTGCGCCCGGTGCGGCGAGAGTGCGTGCCGGGCGTCGCGACGGGGCGAACTCCGCCTGCTGCGGCACTAGGCGAGCGGCAGGCGGAGTTCGAACAGGGCTCCGCCTGCCGGCCCCCGTCCGGCGGTGAGCGTGCCGCCGTGCCGCACGGCGACGTCCCGGGCGATGGCGAGCCCCAGCCCCGCCCCGCCGTCGTCGCGGCTGCGGGCGTCGTCCAGGCGCACGAACCGCTCGAAGATCCTCTCCCGGTCGCCCTCGGGCACCCCGTCGCCGTCGTCCGCCACCCCGGCCACGGCCCGGTCCCCCGCGCGCCGCACGCTCAGGGTGACGGCAGACCGGGCATGCCGCTCGGCGTTGTCGAGCAGATTGGCGAGCACCCGCCCCAACTGCCCGCGTGACCCGGACACCTCCACCGGTTCCGCGTCCACGGTGACACCCGGCCGCCCCTCGGCCGCCTCCCGGGCGAGCCCGGCGAGGTCCACCTTCGTGTCGCCCCGCCGCTCCCCCGCGTCCAGCCGGGCGAGCAGCAGCAGGTCGGCCGCCAGCCGCTGGAGCCGGACGGTGTCCTCCACGGCCCCGTCGAGGTCCAGCAGCTCGGGGTGCGCGGCGGCCACCTCCAGTTGCGTCCGCAGCGAGGCGATCGGGCTGCGCAGCTCGTGGGAGGCGTCGGCGACGAAGCGCCGCTGCCGCTCCACGGACGTCTCCAGTGCCGCGAGCGTCTCGTTGGTCGTGCTGGCGAGCCGGGCGATCTCGTCGTGCGTGTCCGGCTCGGGAACGCGCCGCGCGAGGTCCTCGGAACGGGTGATCGCGGCCATCTCACGCCGGATCCCCTCCACGGGCCGCAGGGCCCGCCGGGTGACCAGCCAGGTCACGCCCGCGACGACACCGAGGAGCAGCGGGAACCCGATCAGCATCACCGTCAGCGCGGTCCGCACGGCCCCGTGCTCGGCGGACAGCGGGGAACCGGCGTAGACCGTGAGCCGACCCCGGTCGTGGGTCTCCACCTCGACGGCGGCGAACCGGTAGTCCTGCGCCTCCCCGTCGATCGTCGCGGACCCGTTGCTGAAGACGGTCTCCCCGGAGATCTCACCCGCTTCGAGGGCCTCGCCGACGTCCTCCGCGTCGTCATCGTCGTCGTCCCCGGAAGGCTTCGCCGCCGGCTGCGGCTTCACCCGGCCGGTGTCCGTCCCGCTGATCCGCTGCAGATCCTCACTGGCCGCGACCAGCCGCCGGTGCTCGGCCAGGACCTGCACCGGCCCGTCGTCGCCGTCCAGGCCCGAGAGCTTGTCGTACGGCGTCCCGGCGGCGAGCTCGGAGGCGACCGCCCGGGCGGAGCGCTCCGCCTGTGTACCGGCCTCGCCGATCAGGTTCGAGCGCAGGGACACCAGCACGGCGGCCCCGGCCGCGACCAGCGCCACCGCGACCACGAGCGTCGCCCCCAGCGTGGCCCGCGCCCGCACGGACCCGAACAGCCGCCTCACGGCGACGTCTCCAGCCGGTACCCGGCCCCGCGCACGGTCCGGATCAGCCCCGCGCGCAGCTTCCGCCGCAGGGTGCTCACGTACACCTCGACGATGTTCGGATCACCCTCGAACGCGAAGTCCCAGACGTGCTCCAGGATCTCGGACTTGGACACGACCTCGCCGGCCCGCAGCACGAGCTGCTCCAGCACGGAGAACTCCTTGGCGGTGAGGGCGATCTCGTCCTCCCCCAGAAACACCCGCCGGGCCGCGGTGTCCACCTTCAGGTCGCCGTGCACATGCACCGGGGAGGCCCCCGCGCCCTGTCCGCGCCGCCGCAGCAGCGCCTTGATCCGGGCGACGAGCACGACGTACGAGAACGGCTTGGACAGATAGTCGTCCGCGCCGGTGTCCAGCCCTTCGGCCTCGTCGTACTCGCCGTCCTTGGCCGTCAGCATCAGGATCGGCACGTCGTGGCCGGCGGCGCGCAGGGCGGCGCAGACCCGGTAGCCGTTGAGGCCGGGCAGCATGATGTCGAGGACGACCAGGTCGTACGTCCCCTCGGAGGCCCGGTGCAGGCCCTCCCGTCCGTCGTGGACGACGTCCACGGCGTACCCCTCGGCCGTCAGGCCCCTGGCCAGCGACAGGGCCAGCCGCTTCTCGTCCTCCACGATCAACAGGCGCATGCGTAAAGAGTGGCAAAAGCAACCTGAAGATCCCTTCAGGGGGCTTCAGCTTCCTCTCAGCCTCGATCCGCCAGAGTCGAAGACGTCGAAAACCAAACGACTCGGGAGGAACCCGCATGAAGCGCAACATCGTGATCGCCGCTGTGACCGCCGCCGCGCTGATCGGAGGCGGTACGGCCACGGCTCTCGCGACCAGCGGTGACGACGGGGGCTCGGCGCGGCAGGCGGCCGACACCCGGCCGGCGAACGACGACGACCGGGACGGCCCGGAGGCGCGGGACGACGGCGACGACGACGCCCGGGCGGCTTCCTCGAAGGTCACCGCCTCCGAGGCGATCGCCTCCGCGCTGAAGCACACCGCGGGCACGGCCGTCTCCGCCGAGCTGGACGACGGGGACGACAGCGCCAAGGTGGTCTGGCAGGTCGAGGTCCTGTCGGGCGACAGCACCTGGCACAGCGTGAGCGTCGACCCGGCCGACGGCAGGGTCCTCGGCGCGCACGCCGACGACGAGGACGACACGGCACAGGTGCGTGCGGCACTGAAGGGCTCTTCCGTGACGGCGGAAGAGGCCGCGAAGGCCGCCGCCGGCAAAGGCGTGGTGACGTCTGTCGACCTCGACGAGGACGGCAAGGGCAAGTCCTGGGAGGCCGAGACGCACAAGTCCGGCGCCGAGCAGGACTGGAAGGTCGACCTCAAGACGGGCAAGGTCACGGCGGACCGTGCGGACGACCAGGACGACGACGACCAGGACTGACGGTTCCCTGCTTGATTACGACCGCCCGGCACCCCGCTCCGCCAGGCATCAAGCAGCCGGCGGAGCGGGGTGCCGCCGGGGCATCGAGCAGCCCCGAGCCTTCTGGAGGCACAGGAGCACCCTTCAGGCACTGAGGGAGGCCCGATGGCCCGGAGCTGAAGCGGAACCGCGCGCCCGCCCCCGCGGACGTGCACCCGCGTACGGCGAGAAGGGGCCGTGTCGGGGGGTGTCCGCGCGCAGCGGTTGGCGCGTCAACGGGGAGTCAGCCGGCGTGAGACCCCATCGCGCCGTTCCGCGGACGGACACCCCCCGGCGCGACCCGCCACCGTCGCGCAGGCGCTACGCGCACCCCCGCCGAAGCGGCCACAAGCCACAAGCCGCCGCAGGCACGCCGCACCCCCGCTCAGCCCTCCGTCAACCCCGCCACCAGCTCATCAGCCGCCCGGTACGGATCCAGTTCCCCGGACACGATCCGCTCGGCGAGCGCCCCGAGGCGGCGGTCTCCGTGCAGGTCGCCGATCCGCTCCCGCAACGCCGTCACCGCGATCGTCTCGACCTCCCGGGACGCCCGGGACAGACGCCGCTCCGCGAGAACGCCCCGCTCCTCCATCCAGGCACGGTGCTTCTCCAGCGCCTCGACGACCTCGTCGATGCCCTCACCCCGCGCGGCCACCGTCTTCACGATCGGCGGACGCCAGTCGCCCGGCCCCCGCGCCTCCCCCAGCCCCAGCATGTGGTTCAGCTCGCGGGCCGTCGCGTCCGCCCCGTCCCGGTCGGCCTTGTTCACGACGTACACGTCGCCGATCTCCAGGATCCCGGCCTTGGCCGCCTGGATCCCGTCGCCCATCCCCGGCGCGAGCAGCACGACCGAGGTGTCCGCCTGCGAGGCGATCTCCACCTCCGACTGCCCCACACCCACCGTCTCGACGAGGATCACGTCGCAGCCGGCCGCGTCCAGGACCCGGATCGCCTGCGGGGCGGACCAGGCCAGCCCGCCCAGATGCCCGCGCGTGGCCATCGAGCGGATGTACACGCCCGGGTCGGACGCGTGCTCCGACATCCGCACCCGGTCCCCGAGCAGCGCACCGCCCGAGAACGGGGACGACGGGTCGACCGCGAGCACGCCGACCCGCTTGTCCTGCTTGCGGTAGGCGCTGACCAGCGCCGAGGTCGACGTCGACTTGCCGACGCCCGGCGACCCGGTCAGCCCCACCACGTACGCGCCGCCGGTCAGGGGCGCGAGCGCCTCCATGACCTCCCGCAGCTGCGGGGACGCCCCCTCCACCAGGGAGATCAGCCGGGCCACGGCCCGGGGCCGCCCTTCCCTGGCCTGGGCCACCAGCGTGGAGACGTCCTGCATCACAGCTCCGTTCAGATCAGGGACGTACCGGAGATCAGGCCTTGGGCACGCGCACGATGAGCGCGTCGCCCTGCCCGCCGCCACCGCACAGCGCGGCCGCGCCCACGCCGCCGCCGCGCCGCTTCAGCTCCAGCGCGAGATGCAGCACGAGACGCGCGCCGGACATCCCGATCGGGTGACCCAGGGCAATGGCACCACCGTTGACATTCACCTTTTCGGTGGACACGCCGAGGTCCTTCATGGACTGCACGGCGACGGCCGCGAACGCCTCGTTGATCTCGATGAGGTCGAGGTCCGAGACCTCCAGGCCCTCCTTCTTCAGCGCGTGCAGGATCGCGCTGGACGGCTGCGACTGGAGCGAGTTGTCCGGCCCGGCCACGTTGCCGTGCGCCCCGATCTCGGCGATCCACTCCAGGCCGAGCTCCTGGGCCTTGGCCTTGCTCATCACCACGACGGCGGCGGCGCCGTCGGAGATCTGCGAGGCGGACCCGGCGGTGATCGTGCCGTCCTTGGCGAAGGCCGGACGCAGCTTGCCCAGGGACTCGGCGGTGGTGTCGCCGCGGATGCCCTCGTCCTTGCTGAACAGCACCGGGTCGCCCTTGCGCTGCGGGATCTCCACGGGCGTGATCTCGGCCTCGAACAGGCCGTTCTTCTGCGCGGCGGCGGCCCGCTGGTGCGACAGGGCGGCGATCTCGTCCTGCTCGGGCCGCGCGATGCCGAGGCGGGTGTTGTGCTTCTCGGTCGACTCGCCCATGGCGACGCCGTCGAAGGAGTCGGTCAGACCGTCGAGGGCCATGGCGTCGAGCATCTGGACGGCGCCGTACTTGTAGCCCTCACGGGACTTCGGCAGCAGGTGCGGGGCGTTGGTCATGGACTCCTGACCACCGGCGACGACCACGTCGAACTCACCCGCACGGATGAGCTGGTCCGCGAGCGCGATGGCGTCGAGGCCCGACAGACACACCTTGTTGATGGTCAGCGCCGGCACGTTCATCGGGATGCCGGCCTTGACGGCGGCCTGGCGGGCCGGGATCTGACCCGCTCCGGCCTGGAGCACCTGGCCCATGATCACGTACTGCACCTGGTCGCCGCCGATTCCCGCACGGTCGAGGGCGGCCTTGATCGCGAAGCCGCCGAGGTCGGCTCCGGAGAAGGACTTCAGCGATCCGAGCAACCGCCCCATGGGCGTACGCGCCCCCGAGACGATCACCGAACTGGTCGTGGCAGAAGACATGAGCTGCGATCCCCTTACCGGCTGCACAGCCGAGGAGTGAACGAGGGTTTACTTCGAATGTACTGACCGGTACTCCACCCCGTCATCGGGCTGTCGGTGTGATCGCGCGCACGTTGCGTAACCACCGGAGGCGCGCTGCACTGAATCCATGCTGACGCGAATCGACCACATCGGAATCGCCTGTTTCGACCTCGACAAGACCGTCGAGTTCTACCGTGCCACGTACGGCTTCGAGGTGTATCACTCCGAGGTCAACGAGGAGCAGGGCGTGCGGGAGGCCATGCTCAAGATCAACGAGACGTCCGACGGCGGCGCCACCTACCTGCAGCTCCTGGAGCCCACCCGAGAGGACTCCACCGTCGCGAAGTGGCTCGCCAAGAACGGCGAGGGCGTCCACCACATCGCTTTCGGTACGGCGGACGTCGACGGGGACGCCGATGAGATCAAGGGCAAGGGCGTACGCGTGCTGTACGAAGAGCCGCGACGCGGTTCCATGGGGTCACGGATCACCTTCCTGCACCCCAAGGACTGTCATGGCGTACTGACAGAACTGGTCACTTCGGCGCCTGTTGAGTCACCTGAGCACTGACCCTCGTACATAGGGGCCGGTAGGGTTGGGGGCGGTCGCCGCTCAACCAGGGTGACCGCGGTCCCGCCGTGCGACGGCAGGACCACCGGGGTCCGGGTTTCGGGGGACGAGCGTCGGGGCAGCAGCCTGCGCTCCGCCGATGATCTGACACCATTCCCCGGGGGCCCCGTCCGGCGGATGGACGGAGCTCGTTTGGAGAGAGTTGCGACCAGGGGACGGATGGGACCGCGCAGTGCGGGGCTACGAGAGCCAGGAGCGAGAGCCGGCGGCTGACGTCGACCACCTCTCTCGGTTCGAAGCCGAGATGAAGCGGCTGAAGACCGAGCGGGAAAAGGCGATCCAGCACGCCGAGGACCTCGGCTACCAGGTCGAGGTGCTGCGCGCCAAGCTGCACGAGGCGCGGCGCACCATCATGTCCCGGCCCTCCTTCGAGGGGGGCGACATCGGCTGGCAGGCCGAGCAGTTGCTGCGCAACGCGCAGATGCAGGCCGAGCAGATCCGCGCGGACGCCGACCGCGAGCTGAGCGAGGCCCGGTCGCAGACCCAGCGGATCCTCCAGGAGCACGCCGAGCAGGCGGCCCGGCTCCAGGCCGAGCTGCACCAGGAGGCGGTGACCCGCCGCCAGCAGCTGGACCAGGAACTGGCCGAACGCCGCCAGACGGTCGAGTCGCACGTCAACGAGAACGTGGCGTGGGCCGAGCAGCTGCGGGCCCGCACCGAGCAGCAGGCCCGCCGGCTGCTGGAGGAGTCCCGGGCCGAGGCCGAGCAGGCCCTGGCCACCGCACGCGCGGAGGCCGAGCGGCTGGCGACCGAGGCGCGGCAGCGGCTGACGAGCGCCGCCGAGGAGGCCCGAGCCGAGGCCGAGCAGATCCTGCGCCGCGCCCGCACGGACGCCGAGCGCCTGCTCAACGCCGCCTCCACGCAGGCGCAGGAGGCCACCGACCACGCGGAGCAGCTGCGTACGTCCACCGTCTCGGAGTCGGAGTCGGCGCGCCGCGAGGCCCAGGAGCTGAGCCGGGCCGCCGAGCAGCGGATGGCCGAGGCCGAGGAGGCGCTGCGCAAGGCGCAGACCGAGTCGGAGAAGCTGCTCTCGGAGGCCAAGGAGGCCGCCGCCAAGGCCCTGTCGAGCGCCGAGTCCGCGAACGAGACCCGTACGCGCACCGCCAAGGAGCAGGTCGCCCGGCTGGTCGAGGAGGCCACCAAGGAGGCCGAGAACACCAAGTCCGAGGCCGAACAGCTGGTCGCCGACGCCCGCGCCGAGGCCGAGAAGATCGTCGCGGAGGCCTCCGAGAAGGCCCGCACGCTCACCGCCGAGGAGACCGCGACCCAGCTGTCGAAGGCGGCCAGGACCGCCGAGGAGGTCCTCAACAAGGCGTCCGAGGACGCCAAGAAGACCACGAAGGCCGCGGCCGAGGAGGCCGAGCGGATCCGCTCGGAGGCCGAGGCGGAGGCGGACCGGCTGCGGGCCGAGGCGCACGACATCGCCGAGCAGCTCAAGGGCGCGGCGAAGGACGACACCAAGGAGTACCGCGCCAAGACGGTCGAGCTGCAGGAGGAGGCCCGCCGGCTGCGCGGCGAGGCCGAGCAGCTGCGGGCCGACGCGGTCGAAGAGGGCGAGAAGATCCGCGCCGGGGCCCGCAAGGAGGCCGTGGCGCAGATCGAGGAGGCGGCGAAGTCCGCCGAGGAGCTGCTCGCCAAGGCCAAGGCGGACGCGGACGAGCTGCGGACGACGGCCCAGGCGGACAGTGAGAAGGTCCGCACCGAGGCCATCGAGCGGGCGACGACGCTGCGCCGGCAGGCCGAGGAGACGCTCCAGCGCACCCGGCAGGAGGCCGAGCGGCACCGCGAGGAGGTCGTCGAGCAGGCCGAGGCGCTCAAGCAGGACGCCGAGCGCGCGGCGCGGGAGCTGCACGAGGAGACCGAGCGGGCCCTGGAGGCCCGTCGCGCCGAGGCCGCCGAGGAGCTGACGCGGCTCCAGACGGAGGCCGAGGAGCGGCTGACGGCCGCCGAGCAGGCGCTGTCGGACGCCCGTGAGGAGGCCGCGCGGATCCGCCGCGAGGCCGCCGAGGAGAACGAGCGGCTGCGGGCCGAGGCCGCCGAGCGGATCCGTACGCTCCGGCAGCAGGCCGAGGCGGAGGCCGAGCGGCTGCGCGACGAGGCCGCGTCGGACGCGTCCGCGGCGCGGGCCGAGGGCGAGGCCGTCGCCGTACGGCTGCGCTCGGAGGCGGCGAACGAGGCCGAGCGGCTGAAGTCGGAGGCGCAGGAGAGCGCCGACCGCATGCGCGCGGAGGCGCAGGCCGCCGCCGAGCGGCTCGCCACGGAGGCGTCCGAGACGCTGGCCGCCGCCCAGGAGGAGGCCAACCGGCGCCGCCGCGAGGCCGAGGAACTCCTCGGCAGCGCCCGGCAGGAGGCCGACCAGGAGCGTGAGCGGGCCCGCGAGCAGAGCGAGGAGCTGCTGGCCTCGGCGCGCAAGCGCGTGGAGGACGCCCAGACCGAGGCCGTACGGCTGGTCGAGGAGGCCGACCGTCGCGCCACGGAGATGGTGTCGGCGGCCGAGCAGCACGCCCAGCAGGTCCGGGACTCCGTCGCGGGGCTGCACGAGCAGGCCCAGGAGGAGATCACCGGGCTGCGCTCCGCCGCCGAGCACGCGGCGGACCGGACACGCCGGGAGGCCCAGGAGGAGGCGGACCGGGTCCGCTCCGACGCCTACGCCGAGCGGGAGCGGGCGAGCGAGGACGCGGGCCGGCTGCGGCGCGAGGCGCACGAGGAGTCCGAGGCCGCCAAGGCGCTCGCCGAGCGGACGATGTCCGAGGCGATCGCGGAGGCGGAGCGCATCCGCACGGACGTCGCCGAGCACGCCCAGCGGGTGCGCACGGAGGCGTCGGACGCGATCGCCGAGGCCGAGCAGAGCGCCTCGCGCACGAGGGCGGACGCCCGGGAGGACGCCAACCGCATCCGGTCGGACGCGGCGACGCAGGCGGACACCCTCATCACCGAGGCGCGCAACGAGGCGGAGCGGCTCACGACGGAGACGATCCAGGAGACGGACCGGCTCCGGATGGACACGGTCGCCGAGGCCGAGCGGGTCCGTACGGAGGCGATCTCCGAGGCCGAGCGCGTCCGCTCCGAGGCGGCCACCGAGGCCGAGCGGGTGCGGGCGGAGTCGGTCGCCCAGGCCGAGCAGCTGGTCGGGGAGGCCACCGGCGAGGCGGAGCGGCTGCGGGCCGAGGCCGCCGAGACGGTCGGTTCGGCGCAGCAGCACGCGGAGCGGATCCGCAACGAGGCCCAGCGCGTCAAGTCGGAGGCGGAGGCCGCGGCGGAGCGGCTGGTCAGCACGGCGCGCGAGGAGGCCGACCGCACGCTGGACGCGGCCCGCAAGGACGCCAACAAGCGGCGTTCCGAGGCGGCCGAGCAGGTCGACACGCTCATCACGGAGACCACGGCCGAGGCGGACAAGCTGCTGACCGAGGCGCAGCAGCAGGCGCACAAGACCACGGCGGAGGCCGAGTCGCAGGCCGACACGATGGTGGGCGCGGCCCGCACCGAGGCCGACCGGCTGGTGTCCGAGGCGACGGTCGAGGGCAACCTGCTGGTGGAGAAGGCCCGTACGGACGCGGACGAGCTGCTGGTCGGCGCGCGCCGGGACGCCACGCAGATAAGGGAGCGCGCCGAGGAGCTGCGCGACCGCATCACCTCGGAGATCGAGGAGCTGCACGAGCGGGCCCGTCGCGAGTCGGCCGAGACGATGAAGTCGGCGGGCGACCGGTGCGACGCGCTCGTCAAGGCGGCCGAGGAGCAGCTGGCGAAGGCGCAGGCCAAGGCCAAGGAGATCGTCTCGGAGGCGAACTCCGAGGCGGGCAAGGTCCGTATCGCCGCGGTGAAGAAGGCGGAGGGGCTGCTCAAGGAGGCCGAGCAGAAGAAGTCCACGCTGGTCCGGGAGGCCGAGGAACTCAAGGCCGAGGCGATCCGCGAGGCCAGGCGCACGGTCGAGGAGGGCAAGCGCGAGCTGGAGGTCCTGGTCCGCCGTCGTGAGGACATCAACGCCGAGATCTCCCGTGTCCAGGACGTCCTGGAGGCGTTGGAATCCTTCGAGGCCCCCTCCTCGGGCAAGGACAGCGGAGTCAAGGCCGGCGCGACGGTCGGCGCGCCCCGTTCGGGTGGCAAGTCTTCGGATAGCTAGCCAAACGGGGCGAATCCGGTGTGTGCTGGGGCCTTTGACCAAGTCTTTGGCAAGCGGTCCGGGGGTCAGCCACCCAAAAGGGGTGTCATTTTCCAGATCAAACGCGCATCCGCTCGATGACACACCGTTTCGGCCCCTAGGATTCCCTCTATCACCTCACCGGTCTCATTCGACAGGAACCCCATGAGCGACACTTCCCCCTACGGCTTCGAGCTTGTGCGGCGTGGGTACGACCGCGCTCAGGTGGACGAACGTATCTCCAAGCTCGTCTCCGACCGTGACAGCGCTCTCGCCCGCATCACCGCTCTGGAAAAGCGCATCGAGGAGCTCCACCTCGAAACGCAGAACGCCCAGGCCCAGATCACCGACGCCGAGCCGTCGTACGCGGGTCTCGGTGCGCGCGTGGAGAAGATCCTCCGCCTCGCCGAGGAGGAGGCGAAGGACCTGCGCGAGGAGGCCCGGCGCGCCGCAGAGCAGCACCGCGAGCTCGCCGAGTCGGCGGCCCAGCAGGTGCGCAACGACGCCGAGTCGTACTCCGCGGAGCGCAAGGCGAAGGCCGAGGACGAGGGCCTGCGGATCGTCGAGAAGGCCAAGAGCGACGCCTCCCAGCTGCGTTCCGAGGCGCAGAAGGACGCGCAGTCCAAGCGTGAGGAGGCGGACGCCCTCTTCGAGGAGACCCGCGCGAAGGCCGCTCAGGCCGCCGCCGACTTCGAGACGAACCTCGCCAAGCGCCGCGAGCAGTCCGAGCGCGACCTGGCCTCCCGTCAGGCCAAGGCCGAGAAGCGCCTCGCCGAGATCGAGCACCGCGCCGAGCAGCTGCGTCTGGAGGCCGAGAAGCTGCGTACGGACGCCGAGCGCCGCGCCCGCCAGACGGTGGAGACGGCTCAGCGCCAGGCCGAGGACATCGTGGCCGACGCCAACGCCAAGGCCGACCGCATCCGTTCGGAATCCGAGCGCGAGCTGGCCGCCCTCACCAACCGCCGCGACAGCATCAACGCCCAGCTGACGAACGTCCGCGAGATGCTCGCGACGCTCACGGGCGCCGCGGTGGCCGCCGCCGGTACGCCGGCCGAGGACGAGCCGATCTCCCGTGGGGTTCCGGCACAGCAGTCCCGGTAACAGCCCGGCAAACGGAGTCTGAACCTCCGCAAAGCCCTCTGCCGCTCGGGTGGCAGAGGGCTTTGCGACGTTCTAGCGTGGCGGCATGATTGAGTTGGAGGGGCTGACCAAGCGGTACGGCGAGAAGGTGGCGGTCAACAACCTGTCCTTCACCGTGAGACCGGGGATCGTCACCGGCTTCCTCGGGCCCAACGGGGCGGGCAAGTCGACGACCATGCGGATGGTCCTCGGTCTCGACCACCCGACCGCCGGCGACGTCCGTATCGACGGCAAGCACTACCACCAGCTCGAGGACCCCCTCACCTACATCGGCGCCCTGCTGGAGGCCAAGGCCTGGCACGGCGGGCGCACCGCCCACAACCATCTGCTGTGCCTCGCGCAGAGCAACGGCATTCCGAGCAGCCGGGTGCGGGACGTGCTGGAGACCGTCGGGTTGACGTCGGTCGCCAAGAAGAAGACCAAGGGCTTCTCGATGGGCATGGGGCAGCGGCTCGGCATCGCGGCCGCGCTCCTCGGCGATCCGCGGATCCTGATGTTCGACGAGCCGGTCAACGGCCTCGACCCCGAGGGCATCCACTGGGTCCGCACCCTGATGAAGTCGCTCGCCGCACAGGGCCGGACCGTGTTCGTCTCCTCCCACCTGATGAGTGAGATGGCACTGACGGCCGATCACCTCGTCGTCATCGGTCAGGGCCGGCTGCTCGCGGACACCTCCATGGCGGACTTCATCGACCGCAACTCGCGGTCGTACGTCCGGGTCCGCAGTCCGCAGCGGGAGCGGCTGCTCGATGTGCTGCACCAGGCGGGAATCGTGGCCGTGGAGAGCGGCGAGGGAGTGCTGGAGGTGGACGGCGGCAAGGCGGAGCAGATCGGTGAGGCGGCGGCGCAGCACCGGATCACGCTGCACGAACTGAGCCCGCAACAGGCGTCCCTGGAGGAGGCGTTCATGCGGCTGACGGCGGAGTCGGTGGAGTATCACGCGCACAGCGAAACCGGCGGGGCGAGCCCCGAGCCACCGCGGCAGCAGTGGGGCGACGGCTGGAAGAGGGGCTGAACATGGCGACGGCACAGGTCGTACGGTCGGAGTGGACCAAGATCCGGACGGTGGCGTCCACGGTGTGGACGCTCTCGCTGGTGGTGGTCGTGACGATCGCCCTCGGCATGCTGATCTCGGCACTGTCGAAAAACGAGTTCGACTCGATGAACGCGCGGGACCGGGCGCAGTTCGACCCGACGTTCATCAGTTTCGCGGGGATGGGTCTCGGCCAGCTGGCGATGATCGTCTTCGGTGTGCTGGTCGTGTCGAACGAGTACAGCACCGGCATGATCCGCACCTCGCTGGCCGCGGTGCCGCGACGCGGCTCCTTCCTGTTCAGCAAGATCGCGGTCGCGTCGGCGCTCGCCCTGCTGGTCGGCCTCGTCACCAGCTTCGCCGCCTTCTTTCTGGGGCAGGCGATGCTGGGCTCGCACCGGGCGGAGATCGGCGACCCGGGGGTGCTGCGGGCGGTGATCGGCGGCGGCCTCTACATGGCGCTGATCGCCATGTTCTCCATGGGTGTCGCCGCGATGCTGCGCTCGCCGATGCTGTCGCTGGGCATCCTGATGCCGTTCTTCTTCCTGATCTCCAACATCCTGGGCAACGTCGACGCGACGAAGAAGGTCGGCCAGTTCCTTCCGGACCAGGCCGGCAGCAAGATCATGCAGGTGGTCACGCCGATCGACGACGACACCCCGTACGGGCCGTGGGGAGGCCTCGGGATCATGGGTCTGTGGGTGCTCGCGGCACTCATCGGCGGCTACGTGCTGCTGAGGAAGCGCGACGCCTAGAGGCCGTGTCCTCGCGCGCGGTCCCGTCCTCCGCCCGGAGGGCGGGCCCCGCGGCTTCACGGGGGTGTTGGAGAGCTCGCCGGAGACCGTGCCGGGTGTCGGGGGCAGGCGGGAATTGTCCGGACCTGACCCGGGCGGACAGGCTTGGCCCGGTCTTTTACCTCCTCTTGGGCGGAACCGTCAGCGCCTCGATATCCTCCTAACCCTTACGGGGGCGTGTGCCCCGCTGTCCTGAACCTTGCGATGGGTGCGGAGCATGATCGAAGCAGTCGGCCTGACGAAGCGCTACGGCGACAAGACCGCTGTGTACAACCTTTCCTTCCAGGTGCGGCCCGGAGCCGTCACCGGCTTCCTCGGGCCGAACGGCTCGGGCAAGTCGACGACGATGCGGATGATCCTCGGCCTGGACAACCCGACGGCCGGGCATGTGACGATCGGCGGCTACCCGTACCGCAGGCTGCCCAACGCCGCCCGCCAGGTCGGCGCGCTGCTGGACGCCAAGGCGGTGCACGGAGGCAGGTCCGCCCGCAACCATCTGCTGTCCCTGGCCCAGCTGTCGGGCATCCCGGCCCGGCGGGTGGACGAGGTGCTCGGGGTCGTCGGTCTGCAGGACGTGGCCAGGAAGCGGTCCAAGGGCTTCTCCCTCGGCATGGGGCAGCGGCTCGGCATCGCCGCGGCACTGCTCGGCGACCCTCAGGTGCTGCTGTTCGACGAGCCGGTCAACGGCCTCGACCCCGAGGGCATCCTCTGGGTCCGCAATCTGATGAAGGCCCTGGCGGCAGAGGGCCGCACGGTCTTCGTCTCCTCCCACCTGATGAGCGAGATGGCGCTGACCGCCGACCACCTCATCGTCATCGGGCGCGGTCAGCTGCTCGCGGACATGAGCGTGACCGCCTTCATCTCGGCGAACTCCGCGGACTTCGCGCGGGTGCGCACGCCCGACACCGAGCCGCAGCAGCGCGAGAAGCTGTCGGCCGCGCTGACCGAGTCGGGCGGGCACGTGATGCCCGAGCAGGACGGCGCTCTGCGCGTGACGGGACTGGCTCTGCCGCGCATCAGCGACATCGCGCACGACCACGACGTACGGCTGTGGGAGCTGTCGCCGCACCAGGCTTCCCTGGAAGAGGCGTACATGCGGATGACACAGGGCGCCGTCGACTACCGCTCGACGATCGACCAGAAGGAAGGGCTCCAGCAGCCGCTGCCGCCCGGCGCGCAGCCGCCGATGCCGGTGCCCGGACAGGGCCAGGCGGGCTGGTACGCCCCGCCGCCGCCCCAGCAGGGCGGCCGGCCGTTCGCTCCGCCGCAGGGTGCACCGGTCCAGGCCCCGGCGGGCCCGTACGGTGCCCCGGGGATGCCCCAGGGCACCCCGAGCGCCCCCGGCGCCGCTCCGCGTGTCCCTGGCGCCCCCGGCGCGGGAACGCCCAACCCGTACGCCCAGCCCGCGCCTGAGGCGCCTCAGGCACCGCAGAGCGCCCCGCAGGCCGCCGCGAGCCAGGCGGCCACCGCCGGGCCCCCGCCCGCGCCGCAGGTGCCCGCCGCCCCGTCGGCCACCTCGGCACCCGCGCGGCCCGCCGCCGCCCCGACCTCCGACCTGACCAAGCCCGAGGACGCCCGATGAGCAGCCCCCAGTCCCAGATGCCGCAGGCCGCGCCCGCCTGGCAGCCGGCGCCCGGTTCCGCCCCCCACCCCGGCCAGGGCTACACCTCGCCCATCCCGGTCGTGCGCACCCACCTCGGGAACGCCATCGCCTCCGAGTGGACGAAGATCAGGTCGGTGCGCTCCACGATGTGGACGCTCGGCGTGTTCGTCCTGCTCGTCGTCGGCATCGGTCTGCTGACCGGCGTGGTGGTGGCGAACTCCGACCCGGCCCTGGAGGGCCAGAGCCCGCTCGGACTGGGCTTCTTCGGACTCCTGCTCGGCAGCATGTGCATCATCACGCTGGGCGTGCTGACCACGGCCTCGGAGTACGGCACCGGCATGATCCGCACCACGATGGTCGCCTGCCCGAGCCGCGGCCGGGTGCTGGCGGCGAAGGCAGTGGTGTTCTTCCTGGTCGCTTTCGTGGTGACGCTCGTGTCCGCGTCGCTCGTGGCCTTCCTGCACGTGGCCATGCTGGATGGCGACGGGGCCAAGTCCCCCTCCGGCGGTGAGTGGCTGAAGGGCACGGTCGGCATCGCGCTCTACATCGCGCTGCTGGGCCTGCTCTCGCTGCTCATCGGCTCGATCATCCGGCACTCGGCGGGCGCCATCACCATCATGATCGGTGCCGTGCTGGCCCCGCTGGTGATCGCGCTGTTCATGTTCTCGGAGTCACTGCAGAAGGTGCGCGACGCCCTGTTCGAGTACTCGATCCCGAACCAGCTGAGCGTCTTCTACGCCAACTCCCTGAGCGAGTCCGGCCCTTCCGGCTGGGACCCGCTGTGGATCATCCTCGGTGTCACGGCCGTGACGTTCGCGGGCGCCTTCGCCCTGCTGGAGAAGCGGGACGTCTGAGTCCCCTCAGAACCTCGGCGCGTTACGGGACCGCCGCACCCCCGGGGTGCGGCGGTCCCGCGCGTTCCAGCAGGCCTTGTGCCAGTGCCGTCTGTCGTCGACGCCCGTGTGCTCCGACCAGGCCACCACGTGCGGCACCCCGTCCGGGATCATCTGGTCGCAGCCGGGACAACGGTACGTCTTGCCCTGCGCGCTCGCGCCGGCCACGTGCCGCACACTCCAGTTCTCGCCCTGCCAGTTCTCCGAGGACTGCCAGCCGCCGTAGCGGCCCGGGCGGTCGTCCTCGGCGCTCCGGCCGAACGAAGCGGCGTCCTTGGGTCGGTTGCGACGCGGGGACACGGGACACCTCTCGGGGCTATACAGGAAGCAGGGGCCGCGTCCAGCCTACGCGGATCCACGGGGTTGATACGGCTGCCGCTTGACCGAGCGTGAGCGTGTATGGGCACGTGTGAGTGAGTGCCGGTGCTGACGACGGGGCGCGCCGGCAGGTGCGGAGTTGGTTGAACGAGAGTTGGTATGTCGAACGCGTGACCTTTGCGGCCGGGGCTCGTTGGATGGGGTGACGGATCTTCGACATCGGGCCGGGGGTGGCGTGGTGGGCGGACTGCGGGAGGTGGCGCCGCCGTTTGTGGTGCCCGGCCCTTCGGGGGTGGCGGTCCGAGCCCGGCTGCGGGTGCCGGAGACGGACGCGGCGGTGCTGGCCGAGGTCGGTGTGTTCCTCGGTGGGCTTGCGTCCCGGGATCTCGCGGTGCGCTCGCGGCGGGGTCTGGCGCACGATGCCACCGCGTGGGCTGTTCGTAAGCGGGAGCTGACCGGGGGCTCGTCGGCGCGGTGGGCGGGCGGCATCACCAAGGCCACCCATGACCAGCGGGCCCTGGCCCGGCGCGGCCAGGTGGCGGAGACGGCGTGGCTGCGTGGGGAGATCACGCGGATCGAGGCCCGGCTGGCCCGCCCGCTGGGCGCCAAGGCGAACAAGCGCGAAGGATGGGTGCGCGAGTACGGCTCGCGGGCGGAGTGGCACGCCAAGGCCCGGCGTCTGCACACGCTGAAGGACCGGCTGACCACTGTGCAAGCCAACTGGGCGGCGGGCCGGGTGCGTGGGGTGCGCGGCGGCGAGCAGCTCGCTCGTCTGCGCCACCACCTGGACCAGGCCGGGCTGCGGGAGGCGGCCCGGCGGAGTCGGTGGGAGGCGGCGCGGATGTTCCTGGCCGCCGACGGGGAGTCCGGCAAACGCTTCAACGAAACCATCCGCATCACCGGCAGCGGGCAGGTCTCGATCAGGCTGCCGGCCGCCCTCGGCCATCCGGCCAACGCCCCGCACGGCCGCTACGTCCTCGACGCCGCCGTGGTGTTCCGGCACCGGGGCGAGGAATGGGCGGACCGGATCAGCGCGAACCGGGCGGTGGCCTACCGCATCCACCACGACCCGGTCCGCCTCGGCTGGTACGTCACCGCTTCCTGGCAGCGCGCGGCCGTCCCGGTCCTGCCGATGGATACGGCTCTGGCCGACGGGGTCGTGGCGGTGGACATGAACGACGGCCACCTCGCCGCCTGGCACCTCGACGTTCACGGCGACCCCGCGGGCGACCAGCGTGCCCGACACCGTGCGGAGCACGCGGCTGAGCATGAGCCCTGGCAACAGGGCTCACTCCCGCTCAGTCCTTAGTGGTCCTTTCACTATGCCCGTCCGGGTCGCGCGGCCTGGCACCGCACCTCGCCGCGTTGCCGAAACGCCCTAGTAGCTCCGCTACGAGGGCTTCCCGGCGCCTTGCGATGCACGGCACCAGACCACGTGCCCTGATCGGACGCTCATAGTGAAAGGACCCCTTAGGAACGGCGCGCGTAGGGCACCATCCCTCACGGACGGGGCGGGCTCCTGCGGCTGCCCTCCCCCGGACTCCGGGCGGAACGCCCCATTCTGCAGACAATCCGCAAAATGCTCCGCCCGGCCGTGTCCTCAGCAGGTGTCAGGCGGTTATGCCGTGCGGGGGAGCTCCGTGTCGGAGCCAAGGAAGCAGGAAAGCAATGCGCGTTGGAAGTTTCGTGTTGGCGGCCCAGTTCCCCGGTCAGGGCGAGGGGGAGGCGCTGCACCGGGCGGTCCGTTCGGCCGAGGTGGCCGAGGAGGCCGGGCTCGACACGGTCTGGCTGGCCGAGCACCACTTCGTGCCGTACGGCACCTGTCCGTCGGCCATCACCCTGGCCGCCCTGCTGCTGGGCCGCACTCGCCGCATCCGGGTCGGGACGGCGGTCAGCGTCCTGCCCACCGTCCACCCGGTGGCCCTCGGCGAACAGGCCGCGCTGCTGCACCACACGAGCGGCGGCCGTTTCACGCTGGGCGTCGGGCGCGGCGGCCCCTGGGTCGACCTGGAGGTGTTCGGGGCGGGTCTGGAGGCGTACGAGAAGGGGTTCCCGGAATCCCTGGAGCTTCTGGTGCGGTGGCTGCGCGATTCGTCCGTGACCGCCGACGGGGAGCGCTTCCGCTTCCGTGCGGTCCCGGTGGTGCCGCGGCCGTCGGAGGCCCTGACGGAAGGGCCGGGCCCCGAGCTCGTCGTCGCCTGCACCTCGCCGGCGAGCGTGCGTCTGGCCGCCGAGCGAGGTCTGTCGATGCTGCTCGGCATGCATGTGGGGGACGAGGAGAAGGCCGAGATGGTCGCGCTGTGGCGGCAGCACGCACGCGCGAGCGGACGCTCGGCGCAGGAGATCCACGGCGCGTCCCATGTGTCGGCCGGCGTCTGCCAGATCGCGGACCGGCGGGTCGACGCGGCGGAGACGCTGATGAAGGCCATGCCGGGCTGGCTGAAGCAGGGCCTGGAAGCGCATGTCACGGTCGACGGGCGCACGCGCCGCATGCGTGACCCGCTGGCATACACCGAACTGCTCTGCGGGCTGCACCCGGTGGGCACGCCGCGGCTGTGCGCGGACCGGCTGGCGGCGACCAGCGAGCGGACGGGCATCTCCCGCTTCGCGCTGCTCGTCGAGGGCTCCGGAGACCTGGCGGCGACCGAGGAGAACGTGCGGCGGCTGGGCGCCGAGGTGCTCCCCCAACTCGTCTGAGAGCGCCGTGGATTCCTGGGGGCTTGCCGCTCCGGTACAGAACTGCACCTCCCGCGTACGGAGCGGCAAGCAAGCGGTGCGTCAGCAGTCCCGGAACTCAGGCGACTGGTTCAGCACCTGACTGCGGACCGAGGTGAAACGACCCAGCTTCTCGTCGACCGAGGAGTCAAGCGGGAACACGGCTACCCGGTGGCAGTTCTGGAAGGCCAGACGCACACCGAAGTGCCGCTGCAGCGCGCCGCGTATCGCGTCACTCGCAAGCGCACGCAGCAGCTGGCCGCGTGCCTGCTCGTCCGGCGGAGGCGTCTGGTTGTCGGCGAACGCACCGCCGTCCACCTTCAGCTGGGCCACCAGGGAGCTGATCATCTCCCACGCATAGGGCAGGGAGGTCCGGACGCAGTCGACGAATTCCACTTCGTCGACCTCGCCTCGCTCGGCCTGTTCGAGTAGGGCCGGTGAGACGTCGAGCGACATGGGTTCTCCTCTCGCACCCCCAACGAGCAGGGGTTGCCTGACAGATAGGGGAGTTCGCGATACCGGACACGCTGCGTACACGCACCGCGACCTCCCGTTCCTACGGTAAGCAACGGACGGTGACGGCACCAGGAAAATGCGCAGATGAGACACTCCCGGTGAGCACACCATGCACACAATCGGCCATTACTGAACATGTGTTTTCCAGGGCGAATCGCGTGGACAGGTGCCCGTCGAGTAGCGTTGCCGACCATGCGTCTCGTCATTGCCCGCTGCTCCGTGGACTACGCCGGGCGGCTCACCGCCCACCTTCCCTCGGCCCCGCGCCTGATCCTGGTGAAGGCGGACGGCAGCGTCTCGATCCATGCCGACGACCGGGCCTACAAGCCCCTGAACTGGATGTCGCCGCCGTGCACCCTGAAGGAGGGCACCGGCGAGGAAGAAGGCGTCTGGACCGTCGTCAACAAGGCGGGTGAGAAGCTCATCATCACGATGGAGGAAGTCCTTCACGACTCCTCGCACGAACTGGGCGTCGATCCCGGCCTGATCAAGGACGGCGTGGAAGCACACCTCCAGGAGCTGCTCGCCGACCGCATCGAGACACTCGGCGAGGGTTACACGCTGATCCGCCGCGAGTATCCGACGGCCATCGGGCCGGTCGACATCCTGTGCCGGGACGCCGACGGCAAGACCGTCGCGGTGGAGATCAAGCGGCGCGGCGAGATCGACGGCGTGGAGCAGCTCACCCGCTATCTGGAGCTGCTGAACCGCGACCCCCATCTCGCCCCGGTGCGCGGCGTCTTCGCGGCCCAGGAGATCAAGCCCCAGGCGCGCGTTCTCGCGACGGACCGCGGCATCGGCTGCCAGGTCCTCGACTACAACGCGCTGCGGGGCATCGAGGACGACAAGCTGCGGCTGTTCTGACAGCCGTACGACGACGAGCAGGGCCGGGTCCGCGCAACGGACCCGGCCCTGCTGTCCGTACGGGTGTCAGATCACCGTCTCCGAGCCGCTCGGCGTCCCGGTGGCACTCTGCGACGCGCTCGCCGTGGTGCTCGTGGGAGCGCTCGGCGCCGGGCCGCTGGCCGAGTCGGAGGTGGACGGACTGGTCGTCGGCGGCTCCGAGGTGGGCGGCTCGGATGTGGGCGGCTGCGAGGTCGGCGGCTCGGACGTCGGAGGCGTGGACGTCGGCGGCTTCGACGTCGCGGGAGGCTTGGACGTCGCGGGCGGCTTCGATGTGGACGGCGGCTTCGAGGACGACGGCGACTTCGACGGTGACGCGGAGCCGCTCGGGTCCCGCGAACCACTCGGGGTGTCCGTCGGCGTCGGGTCGTCCGACGTGCCGGGTGTGCCGTCCGGGCCGGGGTCCGTCGGGCGGCTGGTCACCGCACCGGTGTCGCCACCGACGTCGTCGTTGGCCGCCGGATCGGCACCCAGGTTGCCGTCACCGACGTCCTGGCTGGCGGACGGGTTGACGCCCACCTGATCCGACGGCGGGTTCTGCTCGTTTCCGGAGGTGGCGCCGAGCGTCACCACCGTGCCCAGGACGGCGACGAGCAGGGCTCCGGCACCGGCGGACACGAGGTTGCGCCGGGCCAGGCCCTTGAGGCCGCCGTGGGCCGCCCGCGAGGGCGCGGGCGAGCTGCGGTGGGTGATCAGGGCCGGCGAGGCCGGCGGCTGGAGCGTGGGGAAGGCCGCCGGGACACCGCCGGGCGGGGACGCCGACTCCTCGCCGCGGGCGTCGGGCACCTCCTCCCCCGCGGTCGGGCCGAGCCCGAGCGGTGTGCCCGAGCGGTCGGCGACCAGGGCGAGGGCGCGGCGACCGGCGACGGTGCCGCGCTTGTCGGCGAGGGCGCCGCGCAGGCCGATGGAGGCCTCCAGTTCGGCGCGGGCCCGGTCGAGCTGCCCCCCGCACAGGGCGAGGACGCCGAGCTCGTGGTGGAAATAGGCCTCCTCGGCGACGTCCCCGGCGAGCCGGGCGGCCTCGGCACCGGCCCGCAGGACCCGCTCCCAGGCGCTCCAGTGCAGTCCGGCGGCGAACGCGGGGGCGGCGGTGCGGGCCAGGTGCACGGCCGCGCTCTCCTCGCCCTCGGCGGGTGGCCGGGTGGCCGGTGCGAGAACGGCCAGGGCGGCGAGGATCGCGTCGGCCTCGGCGCACACGCGTTCCGGGGTGACCGAGGGGTGCCCGGCCCACCAGGAGTAGTGCTGGGCGGCGCTGCGGGCGCCGGCCTCGGCCTCGTCGGCGTATCCGGCGGCCTCCAGCTGGGCGGGCACGCCCGCCGCGAGGCGGTAGCGGGAGCCGACCGGGGAGACCAGGCCGCAGGAGGCCAGTTCGCCGAGCGCGGCGTCCGCGTGGGTGTCACCGACCAGGGCGGGCAGATGCGCCTGGTGCGGGACCTCGCCGCCGAGGGCGACGGCGAACCGCAGCGTGGCGCGGGCGGAGGCGCTCAGCCGGGAGGCGAGCAGCGGCGCGGGCGCGGCGGCCTCGCCGAGCGCGGGCAGCGGCACGTCGTCGCCGAGGTCGTAGGTCTCGGCGGTGTCGGCCGGGGGCGCGTCCTCGAAGACACCGAACTCGTCGACGGCGCCGGTGCCGGCGCGCAGCCGGTCACGTTGCCGCAGCAGGGCGCCGGCCTGGACGAAGCGCAGCGGCAGGCCCTCGGACTCGAACCAGAGGTCGCCCGCCCAGTTGGACTCTTCCTCGGTGAGGGACCGGCCCACCGCGTGCTCCAGCAGGTCGAGCCCGGCCGCGCGCTCCAGCCCGCCGAGGAGGACCTCCTCGACGTCGGCACCCGCTGAGGGAGCGGGCACGTCCGGGGTGGCGCCGAGCAGGAAGGCGCACTCGGGGGTCGCCTCGAGCAGTTCGTCGAGCGCCGCACCGCCGAACTCCAGGTCGTCGACGACGACGACCGCGCCGATGTCCCGGACGTGGGTGAGCACGTCGTCCCGGTCCGGGCGGTGCAGCGGGGCGTTGTACACCGCGTGGAACAGGTCGTACAGCAGGTCGTCGGAGGTGCGGCCGAAGCCGTTCAGGCGGACGACGCCGTCGGGGGCGAGGTCGGAGCAGTCCTCGGCGACGAGGTCGAGCAGGCGGGTGCGGCCGGAGCCGGCCGGGCCGGTGAGTCGGGTGGAGCGGCCGCGGGCGAGCAGGCGCACCAGGCGCTCGCGTTCGTCCTGGCGGGCCAGCAACGGCAGGGCGGTACGCGCGGGGCCGGGCGGTACGGGCGGGCGGGCCGCGCGGTCGGCCTCGGCGCGCTCGGCCGCGGTCAGCTTCACGGGCCGCGCGGGCCGTTCGGCGGGCGGGCAGACCTCGATCTCGCTGCCGTCCACGGGGTTGACGGTCAGCAGGAAGTCGCCGGAGACGAGCTGCACGGTGCGGGCGAGCGCCGGCGCGTGCTGCGCGAAGTCGGGTGTGAGGGATTCCCTGGGAGGGCGCTGGCGCGGCACCGGGCCGTCACCGTCGTGGCCGTACTCCTCGGGTCCCCGGTTGTCAGGATCCATAGGTCAAAGCCCCCCAAAAGCGTGTGCGTGCTTGGAAAAGCCCCTCCCGGCCTTGCTGCACACCGCGCTGTCGCTTCTGGTCCGGTCCCGCTCGAAGGGTGTCAAGGCAGCGGGCAGCCGAACCCTAAACCTTCGCCCAGTATCTACGACAGTCCGGGGTACCGCGCCGTCCGTAACGTCACGGTCTCGTGAGCATTGTGCGCGTCGCGCGATGTGACGACATGCGTCCGGGTCTCCCCGGTCGCCCGGCTCACACCCGTAGGAGACGTCACACCCGGGGAAGTGACTCCGCCCCGATGCCTCCCTCGATCGCCAGGATCCGGTGCAGGCGGGTGGCCACCAGCAGGCGCTGCATCTGCGGCGGTACACCGCGCAGCACCAGACGCCGGCCGCAGCGGCCGGCCCGCCGGTGGGCCCCCATGATCACGCCCAGTCCGGTGGCGTCCCAGGAGTCCAGTTCGGACAGGTCCAGCACCAGGTCGCCGACTCCGTCGTCGACGGCCGAGTGCAGGACCGTACGGGCGTCCGCCGCGCTCCGGACGTCGAGGCGGCCCCCGACGACCAGCTCGGCGTGGTCGCCCCTGATGTGCATATGCGCTCCCCGTGCGTGCGAATCGTGCTCCGCGTTCTGATCTGGGTGATGCAACCTCTGACTGTGTGGAGGAGTCAGAGGTTGCTTCCTGTAAGCGAACCGATACCGAATTCACCCTGGCGTGTGATGCTGCCGGGGCATGTGCGGTTTCAGTGCTTGTAGAAGCCCTGCCCGCTCTTGCGTCCGATGTCACCGGCGTCAACCATCCGGCGCATCGCCTCGGGGGCCGCGAACTTCTCGTCCTGGGACTCGGTGTAGATGTTGTTCGTGGCGTGCAGCAGGATGTCGACGCCGGTCAGGTCCGCCGTCGCCAGCGGACCCATCGCGTGCCCGAAGCCCAGCTTGCAGGCCAGGTCGATGTCCTCGGCGCTGGCCACGCCCGACTCCTGCAGCTTCGCGGCCTCGACGACGAGGGCGCAGATGAGACGGGTCGTCACGAAGCCGGCGACGTCGCGGTTGACGACGATGCAGGTCTTGCCGACCGACTCGGCGAACTCCCGGGCCGTGGCGAGGGTTTCGTCGCTGGTCTTGTAACCGCGGACCAGTTCGCACAGCTGCATCATCGGCACCGGCGAGAAGAAGTGCGTGCCGACGACCCGCTCCGGACGCTCCGTCGCCGCCGCGATCTTGGTGATCGGGATGGCGGAGGTGTTGGAGGCCAGGATGGCCTCGTCCTTCACGATCTTGTCGAGCGCACGGAAGATCTCGTGCTTGACTTCCAGCTTCTCGAACACGGCCTCGACGACCACGTCCGCGTCGGCCGCGGCGTCCAGGTCGGTGGTCGCGGTGATGCGGGCCAGGGCGGCGTCGGCGTCGTGCGCCTCCAGCTTGCCCTTGGCGACGAACTTGTCGTACGACGCCTTGATACCGTCGGTGCCCCGCCTCAGCGCCTGGTCGGTGACGTCGCGCAGGACCACCTCCCAGCCCGCCTGCGCGGACACCTGGGCGATGCCGGATCCCATGAGGCCGGCTCCGATGACGGCGAGCTTCCGTGCCACTGTGCGACTCCCCTGACGCGCTGCTTTGTCTGCCTCTCGGGCGGACACTAGCGCTCGTGAGGTGGCATGCGGCTGACTTAGTAACGCGTTTCACGTCTCATGGAGTGAGACCCGTGTCACGTCCCGCAGGACGGACTCGGCGATCCTCCCGGCGGCCGAAGCCGAGGGGATCGCGACCTCAGCGGCCGGAACGCTAATTCCTTGCGGTTTGCGCTGGTTGGCGCTTCACGGACCGGCCGGCGCCGAGGTCTCCGCACCCTGCGACCCCTTCGCATGATGACTCGATACCGACTCGACCGCGCTCCGACGGGACCGCGGGTCCGGCGGTGCCGGTCTCCACCGGAAAGCCGACGTACCCGTGCTTGCCTCCGAGACCGAAGGACGAGGAGGTGAGCCCATGACGCGAACGTCTAGTGCCGCGGCAGGCAACGTTTGCCCGTCAAGGAGCGGCGTCCGGTGCGTGCTCTCGGCGTGCCGGGTGCAAGCCCTCGTACTGGGTGTACTTGGGCTTGCGCCCGGTGCGGCGAGAGTGCGTGCCGGGCGTCGCGACGGGGCGAACGTTGCCTGCTGCGGCACTAGATTGGCCACATGGTCAATCTGACGCGCATCTACACCAGGACCGGTGACCAGGGCACCACCGCCCTCGGCGACATGAGCCGGGTCGCCAAGACCGATCTGCGGATCTCCGCGTACGCCGACGCCAACGAGGCGAACGCGGTGATCGGCACGGCGATCGCGCTGGGCGGTCTGGACGAGGAGCTCGTCAAGGTCCTCACCCGCGTCCAGAACGACCTCTTCGACGTGGGGGCGGACCTGTCGACGCCGGTGGTGGAGAACCCTGAGTTCCCGCCCCTGCGGGTCGAGCAGTTCTACATCGACAAGCTGGAGGCGGACTGCGACCGCTTCAACGAACAGCTGGACAAGCTCCGCTCCTTCATCCTCCCCGGCGGCACCCCGGGCGCCGCCCTGCTCCACCAGGCCTGCACGGTCGTACGCCGGGCGGAACGCTCCACGTGGGCGGCGCTGGAGGTGCACGGCGAGGTGATGAACCCGCTGACGGCGACCTACCTCAACCGCCTCTCCGACCTGCTGTTCATCCTGGCCAGGACCGCGAACAAGGAGGCCGGAGACGTGCTGTGGGTGCCGGGCGGGGAGCGCTGAGGCGCCCCTGAGAGGGGCGCGGGGAACTGCGCGACCAGCCACGACGCTCGGGAAGCCGGGTTCCCGCCTTCAGCGGTCCACCCTCTGCTTCTCGATCGTCGCCCCGGGTTCGCCCTCCGGCGCCTTCCGCGGCCGGATCAGATAGCTCAGCGCGACCAGTCCGTGGATCCCGGCCGCACGCCAGGCCACCCAGCGCCAGCTCTCCAGCGAGGTGACGCGGCTCGGGTCGTCGACGTACCAGATGGCGAGCTGGAGCAGCACGGTCGCGACGACGGCCGCCGTGAGGGTGCCCAGCCACACCGTGCCCTCGTGACGCGCCCGGGCCATGCCGTAGCGGGGCGGGCCGATCGGTTTCGGGGCGCCGCCCAGCCGGTGGGCCGCGTGGCCGTCGAGCCACTTCACGGTGCGGTGGCCGTGCCCGACGGTGTAGCCGATGTACAGCGCGGCCAGGCCGTGCGTCCAGTTCGGATCCGCGCCGTTCTTCAGGTCCAGCGCGGTGGCCACCAGCAGGACGACCTCCAGCAGCGGCTCGCACAGCAGCAGCGCGAGGCCCGTGCGCGGCATGCGCAACAGGTAGCGGACGGACAGCCCGGCCGCCAGCAGCACCCAGAAGCCGATCTCACAGACGGCGATCAAGGCGACGATCACGGTTCGCTCCTCTCGGTCACCTCTTCAGGCTCCCGTGCGGAGCGCCCGGAATCGTCGTCGCGACTGACGAACCCGCAGTACATCGAAGGATGCAGCCGGGGACCCTCCGCAGGGATCACGCGCAGGGCACGACGGCCGTGTTGGATGGTGACATGGCCGTACGACTCCCCCGTCCCCGCCGTTTCGACGTCTACGTCGCGCTGGGCGGCCTGCTCGGCGGGCTGCTGCTGTGGGGCGTCGGCCTGGCCACCCGGCCGCACACCGAGGCGTACGTCATCCTGCCCGGGCGCTGGCCGCTTCTGCTGCCGCTCGTCGTCATGGCGGGCTGCGAGCTGCTGCGCCGGAGCGCTCCCCGCGCCGCTCTGCTGATCGGCACGCCCGCGATCGTCCTGGACACCGTCACCCAGGGCAACCTGGTCACGATCCTGATGTACACCGATCTGATGTACGCGGCCGTCCTGTACGGCCCGCCCGCGTCGGCCCACCGCATCCCGCGGATCACCGGGCTGCTCTCGGTGGCCGCGGCGGTGGTGCCGTTCGCGATCTGGCGCGAGCCCGAGGCGCTGCTGATCGGCGTGATCACCGGCCTCGTGTCCTTCGGCCCCGCCGCGACCGGCCTGATCGTGCGCAACCACCGCGACGCGGCCGAGGCGGCCCGGCTGCGCGCCGAACAGACCGCGCTGCTCGCCGAGGTGGACCGCACCCAGGCGGTCACCGCCGAACGTGCCCGGATGGCCCGCGAGTTGCACGACATGGTCGCCAACCACCTGTCCGCGATCGCCATCCACTCCACCGCCGCGCTGTCCCTCGACGACCCGAAGACCTCTCAGGAGGCGCTCGTGGTCATCCGCGAGAACAGCGTGGAGGGGCTCGCCGAGATGCGGCGGCTGATCGGCATCCTGCGCGACAGCAGCGGCGACGTGGAACCGTCCGCCGCTCCCACGCTCGACGGTCTCGGCGCGCTGGTGGAGGGCGCCCGCACCAACGGCCTCGACGTCACCCTCGACGCCGAACGGAGTGAGGTGCCCACACCCGTCGAGCTCGCCGCCTACCGCATCGTGCAGGAGTCGCTGACCAACGCGCTCAAGCACGCCGCCCCGGGCCGGGTCACCGTGTCCCTCGCCCGGCGGGACGGCTCCCTCGTCGTCAGCGTGACCAGCCCCTACGGGGACTGCGACGCCCCGCGCGCTCCCGGCTCCGGAGCCGGTCTGGTGGGCATGCGGGAGCGCGTCGCCCTGCTGGGCGGCAGCTTCGAGGCCGGTCCGGAGGACTCTCCCGACGGAAAGATCTGGGCCGTGCGCGCCACCCTCCCCGTCCACGACACCGTCGAAGGAGACATCGCATGATCCGCGTCCTCGTCGCCGAGGACCAGTCCGCCGTCCGCGCCGGGCTCGTCCTCATCCTGCGCAGCGCGCCCGACATCGAGGTGGTCGGCGAGGCGGCGGACGGCGAGCAGGCGGTGGCACTGGCCCGGGAGCTGCGGCCGGACCTGGTACTGATGGACGTTCAGATGCCGCGCCTGGACGGGGTGTCGGCGACCCGGCAGGTGGTCGCGGAGCGGCTCGCCGACGTGCTGGTGCTGACCACCTTCGACCTCGACGAGTACGTGTTCGGCGCGCTGCGCGCGGGCGCGTCCGGCTTCCTGCTGAAGAACTCCGAGGCGGCGGGCCTGCTGGAGGCGGTGCGGACGGTCGCGCGCGGGGAGGGGCTGATCGCCCCGGCGGTGACCCGGCGGCTGATCGCGGAGTTCGCGGCGAAGCCCGTGCGGGAGCCCGCGGCCGATGCGGCCGTGCTCGACCAGCTGACCCGGCGGGAGCGCGAGGTGCTGGCCCGTCTCGGCGAGGGCCTGTCCAACGCGGAGATCGCGGTGCGGCTCGACATGGCCGAGGCGACCGTGAAAACCCATGTCAGCAGACTGCTGGGGAAGCTGGGACTGCGCAGCCGGGTACAAGCCGCGGTGCTGGCTCAGGAGTTGGGAATCTGAGCCGGCTTCCACCGGGGTGGTCCAGACCTATTGACCGGTGGTCCAGACCTTTCTATTCTCACCGCACCATGAGTGGCGTGAGGCTCAGTCACGCCCCCCACAACTCCATCAAGGAGGCGCAGCATGCGCTTCAGACACAGAGCCGCGGCAGGGTTCGCGACCCTGTTGCTCCCGCTGGCCGGCCTCGTCGGCCTGGCGAGCCCGGCCCAGGCCGCGACGTCCGCCACCGCTTCCTACGCCAAGACCCAGGACTGGGGCTCCGGCTTCGAGGGCAAGTGGACGGTGAAGAACACCGGCACCACGACCCTCAGCTCCTGGACCGTCGAGTGGGACTTCCCCTCCGGCACCTCCGTCACCTCCGCCTGGGACGCCGACGTCACCTCCTCCGGCACCCACTGGACCGCGAAGAACAAGTCCTGGAACGGCACCCTCGCCCCCGGCGCCTCGATCTCCTTCGGTTTCAACGGCTCCGGCACCGGCTCCCCCGCGAACTGCAAGCTCAACGGCGGCGGTTGCGACGGCGGCACCACGGAACCCGGCGACAGCGCACCGAGCGCCCCCGGCACCCCCACCGCCTCGGACATCACCGACACCTCGGTGAAGCTGTCCTGGTCGGCCGCCACCGACGACAAGGGCGTCAAGAACTACGACGTCCTGCGCGACGGCTCCAAGGTCGCCACCGTGACGGGCACGTCGTACACCAACACCGGCCTCACCTCCGGCACCGACTACTCCTACTCCGTCCAGGCCCGTGACACCGCGGACCAGACCGGCCCGGTCAGCGGCTCCGTCCGCGTCCGCACCACCGGCGGCACCACCGAGCCCCCGCCCACCGGCGACAAGGTCAAGCTCGGCTACTTCACCGAGTGGGGCGTCTACGGCCGCAACTACCACGTCAAGAACCTGGTGACCTCGGGCACGGCGTCGAAGATCACCCACATCAACTACGCCTTCGGCAACGTCAAGAACGGCCAGTGCACCGTCGACGACACCTATGCCGCCTACGACAAGGCCTACACCGCCGACCAGTCCGTCAGCGGCACCGCCGACACCTGGGACCAGCCGCTGCGCGGCAACTTCAACCAGCTGCGCCAGCTGAAGGCGAAGTACCCGCACATCAAGGTGCTGTACTCCTTCGGCGGCTGGACCTACTCCGGCGGCTTCGGCCAGGCCGCGCAGAACGCGGCCGCGTTCGCCAAGTCCTGCAAGGCCGTCGTGGAGGACCCGCGCTGGGCCGACGTCTTCGACGGCATCGACATCGACTGGGAGTACCCGAACGCCTGCGGCCTGACCTGCGACACCTCGGGCCCGGCGGCCTTCAAGACCCTCTCGCAGGCCCTGCGTGCCGAGTTCGGCCCGAACTACCTGGTCACCGCGGCCATCACCGCCGACGGCTCCTCCGGCGGCAAGATCGACGCGGCCGACTACGGCGGTGCGGCCCAGTACCTCGACTGGTACAACGTGATGACGTACGACTACTTCGGCGCCTTCGACAAGGACGGCCCGACCGCCCCGCACTCCCCGCTCACGTCGTACCCGGGGATCCCGCAGGCGGGCTTCAACTCGGCCGACGCGATCGCCAAGCTGAAGGCGAAGGGCGTCCCGGCCAAGAAGCTGCTGCTCGGCATCGGCTTCTACGGCCGCGGCTGGACCGGTGTCACCCAGTCCGCCCCGGGCGGATCGGCGACCGGCGCGGCTCCGGGCACGTACGAGGCGGGCATCGAGGACTACAAGATCCTGAAGAACTCCTGCCCGGCCACCGGCACCATCGCCGGCACCGCCTACGCCCACTGCGGCAGCAACTGGTGGTCCTACGACACCCCGGCGACCATCGCGGGCAAGATGAGCTGGGCCAAGAACCAGGGCCTGGGCGGGGCGTTCTTCTGGGAGTTCAGTGGCGACACCGCCAACGGAGAGCTGGCGACCGCCATCGACCGCGGTCTGAAGTAGGCCGGATGACAGAGAAGTTCGAAGGGTCGTAGACCATGGGCGACCTTGACGCTCCCCCGAACTTCGTCCGGGGGAGCGTCACCCAGCGGGTGAACGTGGCTACGCCACGTTCACCCGCTGTCCGGGCGGGGCTGCCTCGAGCCACGCGAGGAACCCGGTCAGCGCGTCTTCGCTCATCGCGAGTTCGAGACGCGTGCCCCGGTGCAGACAGGCCAGGATCACATGGTCGGAGAGCAGCGCCAGCTCCTCCTCGCCCTCCGGCACCCGGCGGCCGGCCACCTCGATCGCGGAACGCTCCAGGACGCGACGCGGACGCGGCGAGTACGAGAAGACGCGGTACCACTCGACGCGGTCACCGTTGTAGCGGGCCACTCCGTACGCCCAGCCCTTGCCGCTCCGGTCGCCCTCCTCCGGGGTGTCCCAGCGCAGGCTGGCGTCGAAGGTGCCGCCCGAGCGCTGGATCAGCCGGCGGCGCAGGCCGAAGACGAACAGGCCCACCACCACGAGGGCCACCACGATTCCGCACACAGTCAGAGCGAGGACCATCGACACCGACCTCCTCGTCTCCTAGGTAACGGAACGTAAAAATCACCCACATCCGCCTCAGCCGCGGCTGGGTCCGGATCTCTCCGGTACCCAGCCGCGGCTGAGTGACGTCATCACACGGCGGACTGTGTCAGCGCGCCGCCGTCGCGGCCCGCAGACGGACGTCCGCGCGGCGCTGGGCCTCCGCGTCGTCCTCCGCCTTCGCGCGCTCGAGCTCCTGCTCGGCGCGCTGGACATCGATCTCGTCCGACAGCTCGGCGACTTCCGCCAGCAGCGAGAGCTTGTCGTCCGCGAACGAGATGAATCCGCCGTGCACGGCGGCGACGACCGTCCCGCCCTCACTCGTACGGATGGTCACCGGGCCCGACTCCAGCACACCGAGCAGCGGCTGGTGACCGGGCATGACGCCGATGTCGCCGGACGTGGTGCGCGCGACGACCAGGGTGGCCTGGCCGGACCAGACCTCACGGTCGGCCGCGACCAGCGCGACGTGCAGCTCAGCAGCCAAGGGTGGCTCCTCGGGTCACCACCCGGCGGGAGTGCCGGGTGTTGGTTACAAGTCTAGTAGGCGTGAATGAGGGGGCGGGACGAACCCCGCCCCCTCATGACGAGCGCGAGGCTCAGGAGACGCCGAGCTCCTTCGCGTTCTTCTTCAGGTCCTCGAGACCACCGCACATGAAGAACGCCTGCTCCGGGAAGTGGTCGTACTCGCCGTCGCAGATCGCGTTGAACGCGGCGATCGACTCGTCCAGCGGCACGTCCGAACCGTCCACGCCGGTGAACTGCTTGGCGGCGTGGGTGTTCTGGGACAGGAAGCGCTCCACGCGACGGGCACGGTGGACGACGAGCTTGTCCTCCTCGCCGAGCTCGTCGATACCGAGGATCGCGATGATGTCCTGCAGGTCCTTGTACTTCTGCAGGATGTTCTTCACGCGCATCGCGGCGTTGTAGTGGTCCGCCGAGATGTACCGCGGGTCGAGGATGCGGGACGTCGAGTCCAGCGGGTCCACGGCCGGGTAGATGCCCTTCTCGGAGATCGGACGGGACAGCACCGTCGTGGCGTCGAGGTGGGCGAAGGTGGTGGCCGGGGCCGGGTCGGTCAGGTCGTCCGCGGGGACGTAGATCGCCTGCATCGAGGTGATCGAGTGGCCACGGGTCGAGGTGATGCGCTCCTGGAGGGTGCCCATCTCGTCGGCCAGGTTCGGCTGGTAGCCCACCGCGGAGGGCATACGGCCGAGCAGGGTCGACACCTCGGAACCGGCCTGGGTGAAGCGGAAGATGTTGTCGATGAAGAACAGCACGTCCTGCTTCTGGACGTCGCGGAAGTACTCCGCCATCGTCAGGCCGGCCAGGGCCACGCGCAGACGGGTGCCCGGGGGCTCGTCCATCTGGCCGAAGACCAGGGCGGTCTTGTCCAGAACGCCGGACTCTTCCATCTCCGCGATGAGGTCGTTGCCCTCACGGGTGCGCTCGCCGACACCCGCGAAGACGGAGACGCCCTCGTGGAGGTTGGCGACACGCATGATCATTTCCTGGATCAGCACGGTCTTGCCGACACCGGCACCACCGAACAGACCGATCTTGCCGCCCTTGACGTACGGGGTGAGCAGGTCGACGACCTTCAGGCCCGTCTCGAACATCTCGGTCTTCGACTCGAGCTGGTCGAACGCGGGGGCCTTGCGGTGGATGGACCAGCGCTCGCCCTCGTGGACCTCGTCGCTGTTCAGCACCTCACCGAGGGTGTTGAACACCTTGCCCTTGGTGAAGTCGCCGACCGGGACGGTGATGCCCGCACCGGTGTCGGTCACCGGGGCCTGGCGGACCAGACCGTCGGTGGGCTGCATGGAGATGGCGCGGACCAGGCCGTCACCCAGGTGCTGGGCGACCTCCAGGGTCAGCGTCTTCTTCTCGCCCGCCAGCGCCGGGTCCGCGACCTCGACGTGCAGGGCGTTGTAGATCTCCGGCATCGCGTCGACGGGGAACTCCACGTCGACGACCGGGCCGATGACCCGCGCGACGCGGCCCGTCGCCGTGGCCGTCTCAACAGTGGTGGTCATTTATCGGTCACTCCCCGCGGTCGCGTCGGCCAGGGCACTCGCGCCACCGACGATCTCGCTGATTTCCTGGGTGATTTCGGCCTGGCGGGCCTGGTTGGCAAGCCGGGTGAGCGTCTCGATGAGCTCTCCGGCGTTGTCGGTGGCCGACTTCATCGCGCGCCGCGTGGCGGCGTGCTTGGAGGCGGCCGACTGGAGCAGCGCGTTGTAGATGCGGCTCTCGACGTAGCGCGGCAGCAGGGCGTCGAGGACGTCCTCCGCCGACGGCTCGAAGTCGAACAGCGGGAGGATCTCGCCCTTGGGCGCCGCCTCCGCCGCGACCTCGTCGAGGCTGAGCGGCAGCAGCCGCGCCTCGATCGCCGTCTGCGTCATCATCGACACGAACTCGGTGTAGACGATGTGGAGCTCGTCCACGCCGCCCTCCGCCGTCTCCGTCTCGATGGCCTCGATCAGCGGTGCCGCGACCTTCTTGGCGTCCGCGTACGACGGCTCGTCGGTGAAGCCCGTGAACGTCTCCGCGATCTTGCGCTCGCGGAAGTTGTAGTGGGCGACACCGCGGCGGCCGACGATGTAACTGACGACCTCCTTGCCCTCGGCCTCCAGCTTCGCCGTGAGCCGCTCCGCGGCCTTGATGGCGTTGGAGTTGAAGGCGCCGGCCAGACCACGGTCGCTCGTGAGGAGCAGGACCGCGGCACGGGTCGGGTTCTCCGCCTCCGTCGTCAGCGGGTGCTTGGTGTTAGAGCCGGTGGCGACCGCCGTGACCGCGCGGGTGAGCTCGGTCGCGTACGGGGTGGAGGCCGCCACCTTGCGCTGCGCCTTGACGACGCGCGAGGCGGCGATCATCTCCATCGCCTTGGTGATCTTCTTGGTCGCGGTGACGGATCGGATGCGACGCTTGTAGACCCGGAGCTGGGCTCCCATGAGTCAGGTCCCTTCCGTCGTCACTTGCCGGCAGCCGGGGCGTCCTCGCCGAGCAGCTTGCCGTCGGAGGTCTCGAACTGCTTCTTGAACTCGACGATGGCCTCGGCGACGGCCTGAAGGGTGTCGTCGGACATCTTGCCGCCCTCGCGGATGGAGGTCATCAGACCCTGCTCCTTGCGGTGCAGGTAGTCCAGCAGCTCCTTCTCGAAGCGGCGGATGTCGGCGACGGGGACGTCGTCCATCTTGCCGGTGGTGCCGGCCCAGACGGAGACGACCTGGTCCTCGGTGGCCATCGGCTGGTACTGCGGCTGCTTCAGCAGCTCGACCATGCGCTGACCACGCTCCAGCTGCGCCTTGGACGCGGCGTCCAGGTCGGAACCGAAGGCGGCGAACGCCTCCAGCTCACGGAACTGGGCGAGGTCCACGCGCAGACGGCCGGAGACCTGCTTCATCGCCTTGTGCTGCGCGGAACCACCGACTCGGGAGACGGAGATACCGACGTTCAGCGCGGGGCGCTGACCGGCGTTGAACAGGTCCGACTCCAGGAAGCACTGGCCGTCGGTGATGGAGATGACGTTGGTCGGGATGAACGCCGAGACGTCGTTGGCCTTGGTCTCGACGATCGGCAGACCGGTCATCGAGCCGGCGCCCATCTCGTCGGAGAGCTTCGCGCAGCGCTCCAGCAGGCGGGAGTGCAGGTAGAAGACGTCACCCGGGTAGGCCTCACGGCCCGGCGGGCGGCGCAGCAGCAGCGACACCGCGCGGTAGGCGTCGGCCTGCTTCGACAGGTCGTCGAAGATGATCAGGACGTGCTTGCCCTGGTACATCCAGTGCTGGCCGATGGCCGAACCGGTGTACGGCGCCAGGTACTTGAAGCCGGCCGGGTCGGACGCCGGGGCGGCGACGATGGTCGTGTACTCCAGCGCGCCGGCCTCCTCCAGAGCGCCGCGCACACCGGCGATGGTGGAGCCCTTCTGGCCGATGGCGACGTAGATGCAGCGGACCTGCTTGTTCGGGTCGCCCGTGCGCCAGTTGTCGCGCTGGTTGATGATCGTGTCGACGGCCAGGGCGGTCTTGCCGGTCTGGCGGTCACCGATGATCAGCTGACGCTGACCACGGCCGATCGGGGTCATCGCGTCGACGGCCTTGTAGCCCGTCTCCATCGGCTCGTGCACCGACTTGCGGACCATGACGCCCGGGGCCTGCAGCTCCAGGGCGCGACGGTCTTCGGTCTCGATCTCGCCGAGACCGTCGATCGGGTTGCCGAGGGGGTCGACCACGCGGCCGAGGTAACCCTCGCCCACCGCGACGGAGAGAACCTCACCGGTGCGGGAGACCGGCTGACCCTCCTCGATGCCGCTGAACTCGCCGAGGACGACGCAGCCGATCTCGCGCTCCTCGAGGTTGAGGGCGAGACCGAGGCTGCCGTCCTCGAACTTCAGCAGCTCGTTGGCCATGACCGAGGGCAGCCCCTCGACCTTCGCGATACCGTCGCCGGCGAAGGTGACCGTACCGACCTCCTCGCGCGAGGCCGCGTCCGGCTTGTACGCCTGGACGAAGTTCTCCAGCGCGTCCCGGATCTCCTCCGGCCGGATCGTGAGCTCCGCCATCTGGGTTCCCTGCTCTCCTTGTTGGGCCCGAAGTTTCACTTTGGGGGTCTGGGGGCGACCCCCAGGATTCTTCTGCACGGCCCAACCAGGGCCGTCGTAAGTACGTTGTGCCTATTGAGTTGCTGCTCAGCCGGCGAGCCGGCGGCCGGCGTCCTCGATGCGGTCCGCGAGGGAGCCGTTGATCACCTCGTCGCCGACCTGCACCCGCATTCCGCCGAGGACCTCGGGGTCCACGTCCAGGTTGAGGTGCATCGTGCGGCCGTAGAGCTTCGCGAGGGCGGCGCCCAGGCGCTGCTTCTGCGGGTCGCTCAGCGGTACCGCCGAGGTGACGATGGCCACCATGCGGTCCCGGCGATCGGCGGCGAGCTTGGACAGGGACTCGAGTCCCGACTCCAGGCTACGTCCCCGCGGCGCGGTCACAAGGCGCGTGACCAGACGCTCGGTGGCCGGCTGCGCCCTGCCGCCGAGCAGGCTGCGCAGCAGCTCGCCCTTGGCCGAGGTGGTGGCCTTGCGGTCGGTCAGCGCGGCCCGCAGCTCGGTGCTGCCGGAGACGATCCGGCCGAACCGGAACAGCTCGTCCTCGACGTCGTCGAGCTTGCCGGCCTGCTGCGCGGCGGTGAGGTCGGCGGTGTCGGCCAGCTGCTCCAGCGCGTCCACCAGGTCGCGCGACTGCGACCAGCGGGAGCGCACCATGCCCGCCACCAGGTCGGCGGCCGGACCGCTGACCTGGGTGCCGAGCAGACGCCGGGCCAGTTCGGCCTTGGCCTCTCCGGCCTGCGCCGGGTCGGTGAGGACCCGACGCAGCGACACCTCGCGGTGGAGCAGCGCGGTGACGGCGGCCAGCTCGTCGGCGAGCGAGCCCGCGTTCACGGACGTCGAGTCCGTCAGCGCGTCGAGACGCTCGCGTGCGGCTGCCAGGGCCTCGCGGCTCGCTCCGTTCATCGTCCGGCCTCGGCCTTCTCCTCGAGCTCGTCGAGGAACCGGTCGATGACACGGCTCTGTCGGGCGTGGTCCTCGAGGGACTCGCCGACGAGCTTGCCGGCCAGGTCGGTGGCGAGCTTGCCGACGTCCTGGCGCAGCGCGGAGGAAGCGGCCTTGCGGTCGGCCTCGATCTGGGCGTGACCGGCGGCGACGATCTCCTCGCGCTGCCGCTGGCCCTCGGCCCGCATCTCGGCGATGAGCGTGGCGCCCTGCTCCTGCGCCTCCTGGCGCAGACGCGCGGCCTCGTGCCGGGCCTCGGCGAGCTGTGCCTTGTACTGCTCAAGGACGCTCTGGGCCTCGGTCTGAGCGGCTTCGGCCTTCTCGATACCGCCCTCGATGGCCTCACGCCGCTCTTCCAGAACCTTGTTGATGTTCGGGAGGAGCTTCTTGGCGAGGAAGCCGAAGACGATGACGAAGGCGAGCAAGCCGATGACAAGCTCAGGGATCGGCGGGATGAGGGGGTTCTCTCCCTCACTCGCCGCGATGAGCAGCTGGCTCATGTGAGTGCCTTTCGTCTAGTCGGCTGGACTGGTGTCGGTGATCAGTAGCCGTAGACGAACGGCATGACCAGACCGATCAGGGCGAGCGCCTCACAGAAGGCGAAGCCGAGGATCTGGTTGGCGCGAATCAGGCCGGCCGCCTCGGGCTGGCGGGCAAGAGCCTGGGTGCCGTTACCGAAGATGATGCCGACGCCGACACCCGGGCCGATCGCGGCGAGGCCGTAACCGATGGAGCCGAGGGAGCCGTCGACAGCAGCAAGCATCTGGGACATGCCAGTTCTTCCTTCTCTTTACGGACCGGTGGGGGTTGGCCACCGGACGATTGGGGGTCGGTGGAGGGCGCCTGATCAGTGGTGCTCGGCGAGAGCGCCCTGAATGTAGGTGCAGGTCAGCAGAACGAACACGTAGGCCTGAAGCGCCTGGATGAACAGCTCGAAGGCGGTCATCACGATGACCATGACGAACGAGACACCCGCGTAAGCGATCCCGATGCCGTTCAGCATGTACCAGCTGGCAATGGTGAACAGAAGCAGCAGAGTGTGCCCGGCGAACATGTTCGCAAACAGTCGCACGGCGTGCGTGAACGGCCGGATCAGCAGGTTCGAGAAGAGCTCGATCAGCATGGCCAGCGGCAGCACCGCGCCCAGCGACTTGTCGTAGCCGGTGACGTTCTTCCAGAAGCCGACGAAGCCGTGCCGCTTGAAGGTCAGCGAGACCCACAGGACGTAGACGATCAGCGCCAGGACCAGCGGGTAGGAGATGATCGAGGTGACCGGGAACTGGGCGACCGGAATGATCGACCAGAGGTTCATCATCCAGACGAAGAAGAACAGCGAGACGACCAGCGGTACGTACTTCTCGCCTTCCTTCTTGCCGATGGTCTCGTAGACGACTCCGCGCCGGATGAAGTCGTATCCGGTTTCGGCGACCATCTGGAGCTTGCCGGGGACGATCTGCGGCCTGCGGAAGGCGGCCCAGAAGAAGCCGACGATGATGATCGAGCCGAGCAGCGCCAGCAGCATCGTCTTGTTGAAGTACACGTTGCTGTCGCCGTCGCCCAACAAGGGCTGGAACAGGAACGAATGCAGGCCCGGGGACACGTCGGCGAAGCCACACCCGTCGAAGAGGTGGCAGTTGGTGTCGAAGGCGAGCACCTGCGTCGGGTCAGCACTCACCGCGGGCTCCTTCAGCGTGGCGCATAGGTACGGCAACCTCGTTGTGTCGGCGCGGCGCAGGGCCGCGGTTCGGCACGGGACTGGTGTTACGGATGTGGGGGCGGCTTTGGGGCATCTTGCCTCGCGATAGAGCAGGCGTCAGCTCAGATGCCCGCGCCCGCGATGCCGCAGTTGGCACCGGACGATAGCAGGAGATCTCACGCCTCTTTATCCCGGCCCTACCCCTCACGACGAGTGCCCCGACTTGTCGGGCTGCGCGCCCGTCGTCGACTCGGGCTCGACGTAAAGAATCTTGGACTTCATATGAGCAAGCGTCTGCGCGACGATCCACGCCAGAGTGCCTGCGACCAGCGTGAAGGCGAAAGCCCTCGGATGGAACAGCGTCGTGTTCTTGAAGGCCGCCATGAAGATGAACAGCAGCAGGATCTGCGCCGCGTAGAGCATCAGGCCCATCGCCTGGAACAGGTGCGGAAGCGATTTGGCGGTGCGCTGCAAGACATAGAGGCCGATCCCCATGAAGAGGATCACGATGAGCGTCGCGACGACAGCCCCGATCGCTCCCTTGCCACCGGCAACCACGCCACTGACGACGGCTGCAACGGCACCGACGGCAGCCGTGGGCACGGCAGCCTGGGCCAGAATCCGGGCGTCATTGGACGGCATGGCGGCAACTCCGCTTTCGCAGGGGGCAGGGGTGTCGTCATGGACGAGCGTAGTCCCGGGCTGAGTGGAGTCCTCACGCCAATGGACCGTCGCACTGCGGTCCTTCGGCTCTATCCGGGGGTTCTCGTGAACCGTATCACAAACTATTTGATGCAGTCTTTACCTGGAGGTGTGCGGACTGTCACACATGAGAGTGAACCTGCGCGTCTGAGCGGGAATCTCGCCGAGATGTCTGGTATTGGGGCACTTCGCACCCCCATCACCAGCCCACGACTTGGCAATGCTCTCGTCAGATTCTTACCTTGTCCCCGCCTTGCGCCGGTCGGCCATGCGCGAACGGGGGCCGATGGCGGTCGCCCCGTTGACGCCGGAGACCCCGGACACCACGGGGGTGCGGTCCTCGGAGCCGGCGGCGGGCTGGTCCGCCGGGGTGGCCGGCATCGACGCCTCGGGTGAGACGGCCGCGACCGAGCCGCGGCGCCGGTAGCGCGGCGGCACGAAACGCTCCATCCAGCGCGGGGCGCGCGGCCGGAAGCGCGGCAGCAGAAGCAGCAGGAGACCGATCGCGCTGAGGAACACGACACCGAGCACGATCCACATGGACGCCGAGTTGACCGAGTAGGCGAGCGCGCCGAAGGCGATCAGCGCCGACCAGAAGTACATGATCAGCACCGCGCGGCTGTGCGAGTGGCCGATCTCCAGCAGCCGGTGGTGCAGGTGGCCGCGGTCGGCGGCGAACGGGGACTGGCCGCGCCAGGTGCGCCGCACGATCGCCAGGATCAGGTCGGCGGCCGGCACCGCGATGATCGTCAGCGGAAGCAGCAGCGGGATGTACACGGGGACCGTCTGGTGCACGGCCTCCTTCTCGGAGCCCACGTACAGGTTGAGCGCGTCCGGGTCCACCTGCCCTGTGACGGAGATCGCGCCCGCGGCCAGGACCAGGCCGATCAGCATCGAGCCCGAGTCGCCCATGAAGATCCGCGCCGGGTGCATGTTGTGCGGCAGGAAGCCCAGGCACATGCCCATCAGGATCGCCGAGAAGAGGGTGGCCGGGGCGGCGGCCTCGATGCCGTACGAGTACCAGATGCGGTAGGCGTACAGGAAGAACGCCGTGGCCGCGATGCAGACCATGCCGGCCGCGAGGCCGTCCAGGCCGTCGACGAAGTTGACCGCGTTGATGGTGATGACGACCAGCGCGACCGTGAGCAGGGTGCCCTGCCACTGGGTGAGCGCGACCGAGCCGACACCCGGGATCGGCAGCCACAGGATCGTCAGACCCTGCACGACCATCACGCCCGCGGCGATCATCTGGCCGCCCAGCTTGATCAGGGCGTCGATCTCGAACTTGTCGTCCAGCACACCGATCAGCCAGATCAGGGCCGCCCCGGACAGCAGGGCCCGGGGTTCGTTCGACGTCTCGAAGACCTGGTTGAGGTTGGTCAGGTGGTCGGCGACCAGCAGGCCCGCGCACAGACCGAAGAACATCGCGATACCGCCGAGGCGCGGAGTGGGCTCACGGTGCACGTCGCGTGCCCGGATCTCCGGCATCGCTCCGGCCACGATCGCGAACTTCCGTACCGGCCCTGTCAGCAGATACGTCACCGCGGCCGTGACACAGAGCGTCAGGAGGTATTCACGCACGGGCTTCCCCACAGGTCTCGCTGGCCATCTCAGCCCCACACCCTAGCGATGCGCGCATATGAGTGGGGACTTCCGGGTAGCGACGATGGTTGCACGTTCAGCTGTGCACCCTGGTGCGCTTACCCCGACTCAAGCGGGATACGGCGGAAATCGACCGGCCAGCTCCCGCACATCTTCACGCGCTCTCGAGGTCTCCGTCACGCCCCGGAGCACCCCGGCGAGCAGCCCGGCGATCCGCACCATCTCCGCCTCGCCCATGCCCTGCGTGGTGGTCGCGGCCGTGCCGAGCCGCAGTCCCCGGTCGTCGCCGTGCGGCAGGGCACAGCAGTCCATGACCAGGCCGGCCGCGGCGAGACGGCCCCGGGCGGTGCGTCCGTCGACGCCGAGCGGCGCCGGGTCGGCGGTGATCAGGTGGGTGTCCGTGCCACCGGTGGTGACGACCAGTCCCTCGGCGGCCAGCCGGGCCGCCAGCACCCGCGCGTTCGCCACCACCTGATGGGCGTACGCGGCGAACGCCGGTGTTGCCGCCTCCCCGAACGCGACCGCCTTGGCGGCGATGGTGTGCATCTGCGCGCCGCCCTGTGTGAAAGGGAACACGGCCCGGTCGACCCGCTCGGCCAGCTCCGCGCGGCACAGGATCAGGCCGCCGCGCGGTCCCCGCAGCACCTTGTGGGTGGTCCCGCAGACGATGTCCGCGTACGGGACCGGATTGGGGGCCGCTCCCCCGGCGACGAGCCCGAGGGGGTGCGCGGCGTCCGCGATGAGGTACGCGCCCACCTCGTCGGCGACCTCGCGGAAGAAGGCGTGGTCGAGGTGGCGCGGGTAGGCGATCGAGCCGCACACGATCGCCTTGGGCCGGCGCGTGCGGGCCAGGGTGCGCACCTGCTCGTGGTCGATGAGCCCGGACTCGGCGTCCACGCCGTAGCCGACGAAGTCGAACCAGCGGCCGGAGAAGTTGACGGGCGAGCCGTGGGTGAGATGCCCGCCGTGGGGCAGGCCGAGCGCGAGGACGGTGTCACCGGGGCGCAGGAGGGCGGCGTAGGCGGCCAGCACCGCCGAAGAGCCCGAGTGCGCCTGGACGTTGGCGTGGTCGGCGCCGAACAGGGCCATGGCCCGCTCGACGGCGACGCGTTCGGCGACATCGACGATCTCGCAGCCGCCGTGGTGCCGCGCCCCGGGGTAGCCCTCGGCGTACTTGTTGGCCAGCGGTGAACCGAGGGCGGCCAGCACGGCCGGGGAGCAGAAGTTCTCGGCGGCGATCAGCTGGAGCGTGGTCGACTGCCGCTCCCGCTCCGCGAGCAGGAGGTCGGCGAGCTCGGGGTCCTGGCGGCGCAGGACATCGGCCTCGATGGCAGGGATGACCGTCATGGTGGGCTCCGGGCGTCGACGGTGACGTACGACCAATGTAGGCCCGGGGCGTTCTCAGCGCTCGGTCGTCACGTCCGTGCGGGGACGCCCGTGAGGGCCGTGACGACCGGATCGAGTGCCTGGTGTATCTCGTCCCCGATCGACCGGAAGAACGTCAGGGGAGCGCCGTACGGGTCGTAGACCTCGTCGGCCTCGGCGGTCGGCGCCAGGAGCCACCCGCGTAGAGCGGCCGCGGCGCGGACCAGCGCACGCGCGCGGGCGACCACGCCGTCCTCCAGGGGCGGCAGGGTCGCCGGGTCGATGGCCTTGACCAGACGGGTGAACTCCTTGAGCGTGAAGGTGCGCAGACCCGCCGAGTGCCCCATGGAGATGACCTGCGCCCGGTGGTCCCGGGTGGCGGTCAGCACCAGGTCGGCGCGGATCACGTGCTCGTCGAGGAGCTCGCGCCCGGTGAAGCCGGAGGCGTCCGCGCCGAAGTCGGCCAGGACCGTCTCCGCGTGGGCCTCCATGGATGCGCCCTCGTGGCCCCAGGTGCCCGCGCTCTCCACGATGAGCCCACCGCCGAGGATGCCGAGGCGCTCCGCGACGAAATGACGGGTCAGCCGCTCGGTGATGGGTGAGCGGCAGACGTTGCCGGTGCTGACGTGGAGGATGCGGAAGCTGTCGCGCGGAAGTCCCACGAAGGTCGTCGTGATCTCCGCCGCGCTTTCCCCGTTGCCTATGCCACGCCCCGATCCAGGGGCCGTCAATTCGCCACCTCGAGGTCGGGTACGACCTTTCGCAGCTCGTCCGCCGAGAGGGCGCCCGCGCGCAGCAGCAGCGGCACCTCACGGGTCACGTCGACGATCGACGACGGCACGTTGCCGGGGGTCGGACCGCCGTCGAGGTAGACGGAGACGGAGTCGCCCAGCATCTCCTGCGCGGCGTCGCAGTTCTCCGGCGCCGGGTGGCCGGTGAGGTTGGCGGAGGATACGGCCATGGGGCCGACCTCGGTGAGCAGCTCGATGGCGACGGGGTGCAGGGGCATGCGCACGGCGACCGTGCCCCGGGTGTCCCCGAGGTCCCACTGGAGGGACGGCTGGTGCCGGGCGACGAGCGTCAGGGCGCCCGGCCAGAACGCGTCGACCAGCTCCCAGGCCAGCTCGGAGAAGTCCGTGACGAGGCCGTGCAGCGTGTTCGGGGAGCCGATGAGGACGGGGGTGGGCATGTTGCGGCCCCGGCCCTTGGCCTCCAGCAGGTCGGCGACCGCCTCCGAGGAGAACGCGTCGGCGCCGATGCCGTACACCGTGTCCGTCGGCAGCACCACGAGCTCGCCACGGCGGACGGCGGACGCTGCCTCGCGCAGACCGGTCACTCGGTCGGTCGCGTCGTTGGTGTCGTATCGCCGTGCCATCTTTAGCTGGCCTCCTCGTACACGTGCTGCTGGGATGAAGTCCGCGGGGACCGCGGGGTGCCGGGTGTGCTCACGGCAGGGCCTTGCGGGCCGTGGCGAAACGCGGGCGGTTGTTCAGGTCCGGGTGGTCCGCGGCGTCGGTCCAGCCGCGGTCCTCGGCGAAGATCCACGGAACCTGGCCGCCCTGGGTGTCGGCGTGCTCCACCACCACGACGCCGCCGGGGCGCAGCAGCCGGTGCGCGGTGCGCTCCAGGCCGCGGATCAGGTCGAGGCCGTCCTCGCCGGAGAACAGAGCCATGCCGGGGTCGTAGTCCCGTGCCTCGGGGGCGACGTACTCCCATTCGGTGAGCGGGATGTACGGCGGGTTGGTGATGACCAGGTCGACCTGGCCGTCCAGGTCCGGGAAGGCCGTCAGGGCGTTGCCCTGCCGCAGGTCGACCCTGGACCCCTCGACGTTCTGGCGGGTCCATTTGAGGGCGTCCTCGGACAGCTCCACGGCGTGCACGCGCGAGCGCGGCACCTCCTGGGCCAGGGCGAGCGCGATGGCGCCGGAACCGGTGCACAGGTCGACGATGCACGGCTCGACGACGTCCATCGCCCGTACGGCGTCTATGGCCCAGCCGACCACGGACTCCGTCTCGGGCCGCGGCACGAACACCCCGGGGCCGACCTGGAGTTCCAGGTAGCGGAAGTAGGCGCGCCCGGTGATGTGCTGGAGCGGCTCGCGGGCCTCACGGCGGGCGATGACCTCCCAGTAGCGGGCGTCGAAGTCGGAGTCCTTGACGGAGTGCAGCTCGCCGCGCTTGACGCCGTGCACGAACGCGGCGAGCTCCTCCGCGTCGGTGCGCGGCGAGGGCACGCCGGCGTCGGCGAGCCGCTGGGTGGCCTGGGCCACCTCCGCGAGCAGCAGGTTCACGCAAGTCCTCCGTATTACTCGTACGTGCTCGTGCGTGCCTTACGCAGCCGCCAGCTTCGCAGCCGAGTCCGCGTCGACGCAGGCCTGGATGACCGCGTCGAGGTCGCCGTCCAGAACCTGGTCCAGGTTGTACGCCTTGAAGCCGACGCGGTGGTCCGAGATGCGGTTCTCCGGGTAGTTGTACGTGCGGATCTTCTCGGAGCGGTCGACCGTGCGGACCTGGCTGCGGCGGGCGTCGGCAGCCTCCCTCTCGGCCTCCTCCTGCGCCGCCGCGAGCAGCCTGGAGCGCAGGATACGCAGTGCCTGCTCCTTGTTCTGCAGCTGGCTCTTCTCGTTCTGGCAGGAGGCGACGACTCCGGTGGGGATGTGCGTGATGCGCACGGCGGAGTCGGTGGTGTTGACGGACTGCCCGCCGGGCCCGGAGGACCGGTAGACGTCGATGCGCAGATCGTTGGGGTTGATCTCGACGTCGACCTCCTCTGCCTCGGGCGTGACGAGCACACCGGCCGCGGAGGTGTGGATACGGCCCTGGGACTCCGTCGCGGGCACGCGCTGCACGCGGTGCACGCCGCCCTCGTACTTCATCCGCGCCCAGACGCCCTGGCCGGGCTCGGTGGCGCCCTGGCCGCCCTTGGTCTTCACGGCGACCTGGACGTCCTTGTAGCCGCCGAGCTCGGACTCGGTGGCGTCGATGATCTCGGTCTTCCAGCCGACGCGCTCGGCGTAGCGCAGGTACATGCGCAGCAGGTCGCCGGCGAACAGCGCCGACTCGTCGCCGCCCGCGCCCGCCTTGATCTCGAGGATGACGTCCTTGTCGTCGCTGGGGTCACGCGGGACGAGGAGAAGCCGCAGCTTCTCCGTCAGCTCCTCGCGGGCCTTCTCCAGCTCCTTGACCTCGGCGGCGAACTCCGGGTCGTCGGCGCCCAGTTCGCGCGCGGTCCCGATGTCGTCGCCGGTCTGCTTCCAGGAGCGGTACGTGGCGACGATCGGGGTGAGCTCGGCGTAACGCTTGTTCAGCCTGCGCGCGTTGGCCTGGTCGGAGTGGACCGACGGGTCGGCGAGCTTCTTCTCCAGGTCGGCGTGCTCGGCGACGAGTTCCTCGACGGCCTCGAACATCTTGGGCTCCTGTGAACGGACGGGGGTGAAGGGCGGGCGACCAAAAACGCCGGTCCCGGAGCGCCCGGTGAAGGGGCGCGTCCGTGGACCGGCGAATTGAGGCTCGCTACTTCTTGGAGCCGGCGGCCTTGCCGAAGCGGGCCTCGAAGCGGGCCACACGGCCACCGGTGTCGAGGATCTTCTGCTTGCCCGTGTAGAACGGGTGGCACTCGGAGCAGACATCGGCGCGGATGGCGCCGGACTCGATGGTGCTGCGGGTGGTGAACGACGCGCCACAGGTGCAGCTGACCTGCGTCTCGACGTACTCGGGGTGGATGTCGCGCTTCAAGGTGTCTCCTAGGTTCGGGAGGGCGCCGGGTCGCCGCCGCGGGATGCGGGAGCGTGAACCGGAGCCGACGTACCAGTCTGCCAGGACTGGGGCCTACTCCCAAAACCGGGGGTTGCCGGTGTTTGTTCCCCGGGAGCCGCACGGGGCTGGTTGCGCCCGCGCGGCGGAGCCGCACATCGATACAGCCCCGCGGCCCCTACGGGGCGCTGACGACGCCCTTGGCCTCGCCCGTGGCCGATCCGGACGTCGCCGACTTCGGGATCGGTCTGTCGTCCTCCAGCGCCTGCCAGATCCGGTCGGCCTTCTTCTCCCGGAGCAGGACGCGGTTGGGGTCGGCCGGGTCGTAGGCCACCGGCATCGTGATCATGCGCATGTCGGACGGGCTGATGCCCTGGAGGCCGTGGGCGAAGGACGCGAGCTTGTTGACCGAACCGAGGTCGGAGTCGGTCGTCACGGCCTTGGTCGCGGTTTTCGCCAGGTCGACCAGCTTCTGCGGGTTCGAGAAGACGCCGATGTCCTTGATCTGGTTGACCAGGGCCTTGATGAAGGCCTGCTGGAGCTGAATGCGGCCCAGATCGGAGCCGTCGCCGACGCCGTGTCTGGTGCGGACCAGGCCGAGGGCCTGCTTGCCGTCCAGCGTGTGGGTGCCGGCCTTCAGCTTCAGGTGGCTGTCGGGGTCGTCGATGCTCTTGGTGGTGGTGATCTCGACGCCGCCGAGGTCGTCGATGAGTTCCTGGAAGCCGGAGAAGTCGATCTCCAGATAGTGGTCCATGCGCAGGCCGGTGATCGACTCGACGGTCTTCACGGCGCAGGCCGCCCCGCCGGTGGAGTACGCGGAGTTGAACATCACGCCGCGGGCGGCGGGGTGCTCGTCGCCTTTGGTGTCCGTGCACGAGGGGCGGTCGATGAGGGTGTCGCGCGGGATGGAGACCACGCCGGCCTTCTTGTGGCCCTTGTAGACGTGCACGATCATCGCCGTGTCGGAACGGGCGCTGCCGTCGTCGGTGCCGCCGCCGAGCTTCTTGTTGCCGCCGGCGCGGGTGTCGGAGCCCAGGACGAGGATGTTCTCGGAGCCGTTGTCGGCCTTCTTGGGCCGGTCCGTGCCGAGGGCCTGGTCGATGTCGACGCTCTTGAGGTTGTCGTTGAGCTCGAAGTACATGTACCCGGCCCCGACGCCGCCCAGCACGACGATGCCCGCGGCGGTCCACGCCGTGATCATCAAGCCCTTGTGACGCTTCTGGGGCTTGCGGCGCCGGCCCTTGCCGCGGTGACGCGCTCCGTCGGTGCCGGTGTCGCCCGGTATGCCCGGGCCCGGCGTGCTCTCGGCAGACATGGACTCCTCAGCTCTTCTACGGTCGGTTACCCCCTGCGCTCAGTGCCAGACGCGGCCGGAAAAGACCCTTCCTCGCACTATCGTCGCTCCGCCTGGTCAGACGGGGAAACCCGGGGAAGGGTTGCACGACGCACTGTGCCCACCGTGTGGAACGGTGGGCACAGTGCGTGTTCGTCACTGCGGGGTGAGCCCCGCTCACCTGCGGTTTCAGCCGAAGATGTCGTACTGCTTGAAGTCGGTGCCGACGGACTTCCTTGTGGCGAAGATCTCGCTGGTCCCCTTGCCCGTGCCCGCGTACAGGTAGAGCGTGCCGCCGGGGGTGCGGGCCAGGAAGTCGGCCTTGCCGTCGCCGGTGACGTCACCGGGCGCGTCGAAGGCGTTGTAGCCGCCCCACGTGCGCACCTTGACCCGGGCCGAGAAGGCGCCCGAGCCGGCCTTGCCGGTGCCCTTGTAGAGGTACAGGTAGCTGCCCGACCTGCTGCGGGCGATCAGGTCGGTCTTGCCGTCCCCGTTGAAGTCGCCCTTGCCGCGCACGGAGTTGTACTGGTTCCAGCCGGTGCCGACCTTCACGCGGGGCGCGAAGGCGCCGTTGCCCTTGCCCGGGTAGATCCACAGGGCGCCCGCCGAGTCGACCGAGAGCAGGTCGGGCAGGTAGTCGCCGGTGACGTCACCGGGGGTGATGATGCGGGTGCGGCTCTTCCAGTTGTCGGCGATCCGCTTGGTGGACCAGGTGCCGCTGGAGATGACGTAGTGGGTCCAGAAGACGTCGCCGTCGCTGCTGCGCCGGTAGACCAGGTCCTGGTAGCCGTCGCGGTCCAGGTCCGTCTGCAGGACGACGTTGACGCCGTTCCAGTTGCCCCAGGACTGGCGGGCGGCGAACGAGGTGCCCTTGGAGTCCTTGGAGTAGCCGGTCTTCGTGGAGGCCTTGCGCACCCAGAGGTCGGCCTTGTGGTCGCCGCTGATGTTGGTGTCGTCGAGGCGCGGGTAGGCGGCGCCGACGTACGAGCTGACCTTGGCGAAGACGCTGTAGGCACCCTGCGCGACGCAGTCCGTCACGCCCCAGGACACGACACCGACGATCCGGTTGTTGACGACCAGGGGGCCGCCGGAGTCGCCGTTGCAGGCGGAGACGGTGCCGGCGTCGCTGCCGGTGGCGGGCTTGCCCGCGCAGACCATGTGGCCCTTGACGAAGTCGCTGCCGTACGCGCCGGAGCAGGTCGTGTCCGACTGCATGGGCAGCGTGGCGGTCTTCAGCGTCTCGGAGATGTCGTCGCTGGTGGAGCTGGTGCGGCCCCAGCCGTAGACCTTGGCGCTGGTGCCGGCCTTGTACGAGGTGGTGTCGCCGGAGGTGGTCATCCGGATCGGGGTGGCCTTGACCGGGACGGGCAGGGTCAGCACCGCGATGTCGTTGTCGATGGTCGTCGCGTTGTACGACGGGTGGTTCCACTGCCGCCAGACGCCGGTGACGGTGCCGCCGTGCAGGTCGGTGCCGTCGGCCGAGGGCAGCTGGGCGGTGCCGGTGACGACGGCGCCGTTGGCGTTCCAGTTGTAGCCCTTGACGCAGTGCGCGGCGGTGAGGATCTTCGTCGGCGCGACGACGGCGCCGCCGCAGAAGAAGCCGATGTCGTCGCCGGTGGTGGAGGTGCCCCGGTCGTCGTAGTAGTGGAGCTGCGTCATCCACGGTGCCGTGCTGATGGTGGTCTCGTTGCCGCCGATGACCTTCGGGTCGATGCCGCCGGCGACGGTGCCCGCGGTGAGCGCGGCCTTGCTCGTCTTGCCGGCGACGTCGTCACCGGCCATGGCGCCCGCGACGCGCTTCTCCAGCTCGGCGAGCGACGGCGAGCTGGTGACGGGCTTGACCGTCGGCTGCGGCAGCGGGGTGGCCGCACCGGCGGACGTCGTCAGCAGCGCGCCGGCCACGGCGGCGGCGACGCCGGCCGCGGCGACGGGCAGTGCGATGCGTATCCGGCGTCTGTGCCGACCGCCCCCGGGCATGGGTGTACCCACGTATGTCCCCCCTTGGGATCACAAGTTCGAAGAGAGCGTGATCCTACCCGCACACCAGCAGCACAAAGGGCCGCCCCCGTTCGGGAGCGGCCCTCTTGTGCGGTTCTTACCGGATCGACCTGCCTCAGTCGCCGTTGCCCGGCGTGGGGGTGGTCTTCTGGATCTGCATCAGGAACTCGGCGTTCGACTTGGTCTGCTTCATCTTGTCGAGCAGCAGCTCGACCGCCTGCTGCTGGTCGAGGGCGTGCAGCACCCGGCGCAGCTTCCAGACGATGGCGAGCTCGTCGGGGGCGAGCAGGATCTCTTCCTTGCGGGTGCCGGACGCGTCGACGTCCACCGCCGGGAAGATGCGCTTGTCCGCGAGCTTCCGGTCGAGCTTGAGCTCCGCGTTGCCGGTGCCCTTGAACTCCTCGAAGATGACCTCGTCCATGCGGGACCCGGTGTCCACCAGCGCGGTGGCGAGGATGGTCAGCGAACCGCCGTCCTCGATGTTGCGGGCCGCACCGAAGAAGCGCTTCGGCGGGTACAGGGCGGTCGAGTCGACACCACCGGACAGGATGCGGCCGGAGGCCGGGGCGGCGAGGTTGTACGCACGGCCCAGGCGGGTGATCGAATCGAGCAGCACGACCACGTCGTGGCCCAGCTCCACCAGGCGCTTGGCGCGCTCGATGGCGAGCTCGGCGACCGTGGTGTGGTCCTCGGCCGGGCGGTCGAAGGTCGAGGAGATGACCTCGCCCTTGACCGACCGCTGCATGTCGGTGACCTCTTCCGGACGCTCGTCGACGAGGACGACCATCAGGTGGCACTCGGGGTTGTTGTGGGTGATCGCGTTGGCGATCGCCTGCATGATCATGGTCTTGCCGGTCTTCGGCGGGGCCACGATCAGACCACGCTGGCCCTTACCGATCGGCGCGACGAGGTCGATGATGCGGGTGGTGAGGACGCCCGGGTCCGTCTCCAGGCGGAGGCGGTCCTGCGGGTACAGCGGCGTCAGCTTGTTGAACTCCGGTCGCCCGCGCCCGGATTCGGGTGCCATGCCGTTGACGGAGTCCAGGCGCACCAGCGCGTTGAACTTCTCGCGCCGCTCGCCGTCCTTGGGCTGGCGCACGGCACCGGTGATGTGGTCGCCCTTGCGCAGGCCGTTCTTGCGGACCTGGGCGAGGGAGACGTACACGTCGTTCGGGCCGGGCAGGTAGCCGGACGTGCGGATGAAGGCGTAGTTGTCGAGGATGTCCAGGATGCCCGCGACGGGGATCAGGACGTCGTCCTCGTTGATCTGCGGCTCGGAGGCGATGTCGTCGCGGCCACGACGGCCCCGGCGGTCGCGGTAGCGGCCGCGACGCCCGCGCCGGCCGCCCTCGAAGTCGTCGTCGTCCTGCGGCTGCTGCTGGCCGCGGTCCTGACGGCCGCCGCCCTGGCTCTGCTGCTGGCCGCGCTGGCCGCCCTGCTGGTCGTCGCCCTTGCCACCGCGGCGGTCGCGGTCCCGGTCACGGTCCCGCCCGCGGTCGCGGCGGTCGCGACGACGGCCCTCGCCCTCACCGGCGTCGGACTTGGCCTCGTTGCTCTGCGACTGCTGCGTCGACTGCGTCTCGGCCTTGGAGTCGTTCTTCGCCTCGGCGACGATGGTCTCCGTGGCGGAAGCCGGGGCTCCGGCCTCGGCGGTGGCCCGGCGACGGCGGCGCTCGGGCGCGTCGTCTCCTCCGCGCTCGTTCTCGCTCGGCCGGGAGGCGCCTCCGGCGGGCTGGCCGGGGATCTCGATCTGCTGCTGGGCGACGGCCTTGTCGGCCTTGTCCGCGGGGGCCTGTGAGGCCTCCTTCGCGTCCGCCTTCTTGTCCGCCTTCTCGGCGTTGTCGCCCGTACGGGTCCGCGAGGTGGCGCGGCGCTTGGGCTTGGTCTCGGCGGGGGCGTCGGCCTTGGCGGCCGGAGCGGCGCCGCCGGACGCCTGCGCTTCCTTGATGACCTCGATCAACTGGCTCTTGCGCATACGCGCGGTGCCCCTGATGCCGAGGCCGGATGCGACCTGCTGCAGCTCGGCCAGCACCATGCCCTCGAGGCCGGTGCCACGGCGCCGCCGGGAGCCGGCACCGCTGGCAGGCGCGGAGGCGTCCGTGGCGGGCGCGGCAGCGGTCTCCTCGACACGTGCGCCCATCAGATCGGTGGTGTCGCTCACGAAGGGTCCTTCCCTGGAGCGGACGTCGGCCTGTCTGGCTCGGCGACCGGTTGTGCTGTCCGGCTTCGGTCCGTGTGGTGTGAACCGTGCCGGGGCGGTGGTCCGCCTAAGCGGCGGAGGAATCTGGTGATGGCGCTTCCTTGAGCCGTGGCACCCAGTGTCAGTGTCACGCGGCGTGGTCGCACCGGTTCCGGAGCATGCCCTGCGCCCCGCTCAATGTCCTTGTACGGCGTACGGTCCGACGTACGGAACACAGTGCGGTTTGGGGGGCTCCCGGAAGAATGTCTGTCCCGGACGGGGACACGAGGCACCTCGCCATGGTGGGGTCGGGTGCAGACTTGAGGTTAACACTACCGGATCCAACAAACATTCCCCCTCTCGAAATCCGGCAATCGCGCGCTTTCAGATGTCACCGGGGGTCGCGAGCGGCAGCACGCTCGCGCCCTGCTGATCGAGGCGCAGCCGGTTCGCGGCCCAGTCCGCGCCCGCCAGGGCCTCGACCTTGTCGGCGGTGTCCGCGTCGGCCAGCGCCATGACCGTCGGTCCGGCCCCGGAGATCACCGCGGGGATGCCGTCGCCCCGCAGCCGCTCCACCAGTGCCGCGCTCTCGGGCATGGCGGGGGCGCGGTACTCCTGGTGCAGACGGTCCTCGGTGGCGGGCAGCAGCAGTTCGGGGCGCCGTGTCAGGGCCTCGACGAGCAGGGCGGCCCGGCCGGCGTTGGTGGCCGCGTCGACATGCGGCACGGTGCGCGGGAGCAGCCCGCGCGCGGTTTCGGTGAGGACCGGCTTTCCGGGAACGAAAACCACCGGAACGATGGAAACCGAGGGCTCCATCCTGATGGCGCGCGCCGCGCCGCCCTCCATCCAGGACAGCGTGAAACCGCCGAGCAGGCACGCCGCGACATTGTCGGGGTGGCCCTCGATCTCGGTGGCCAGCTCCAGCAGCGCGGCGTCGTCGAGCTTGGCGTCGGCGCCTATCGTCACGGCGCGGGCGGCGACGATCCCGGCGCAGATGGCGGCCGACGAGGAGCCGAGGCCCCGTCCGTGCGGAATGCGGTTGGCGCAGACGATCTCCAGACCGCGCGGCTGCCCGCCCAGCAGGTCGAACGCGGTGCGCAGGGAACGTACGAGAAGGTGCTGCTCGTCGCGCGGGAGGGTCTCGCTGCCCTCGCCCGCGATGTCGATGTGCAGCCCGGAGTCGGCCACCCGGACGACCACGTCGTCGTACAGACCCAGCGCGAGGCCGAGGGCGTCGAAGCCCGGGCCGAGGTTGGCGCTGGTGGCGGGGACGCGCACCCGGACGGCGGCGGCGCGGAACGCTGGACCGGCCATCGCTCGATGACTCTCCTTGAGCTGCGGTGATTGTCGAATGACGTTCAGTGGACATTCGATGCCGTACGAGAACCCTGGGGGCCGCTGCCCGGCCGCGGTGGCCGGCCGTTGTCCCGGCCGCGGAGACGGCTCGGCACCGCGCTCCCTGCGGAGGCATATGCGGCGGGCGGGTTCAGTACAGCCTATCGAAGGAAGGTTCCGTGGCGACATAGGGCGCACAGGAGGCGCACGATGCGTGTCGTAAGCCCCCTGTGCACCCCCCGTAGGGAACCTCCCCCGGCGAGCGCCGTCTTACGCCGGACCGTGTCGGGCGCAGCACCGGCGCTCGGTGCATACCCGCACGTCAGGCCAGGCCGAGGCGCTCCGCCGCGGTCGCCGCGTCGACGGGTACGGTGACCGGCTGCGGGGCACCGGCGACGGCCCAGTCGGGGTCCTTCAGCCCGTTGCCGGTGACGGTGCACACGATGCGCTGCCCCGGGTCGACCTTGCCCTGCTCGGCCGCCTTCAGCAGACCGGCGACGGACGCGGCGGACGCCGGCTCGACGAAGACGCCCTCCTGCGACGCCAACAGCCGGTAGGCGCGCAGGATCTCACGATCCGTCACCTCGTCGATGGAACCGCCCGACTCGTCCCGCGCGGCGAGCGCGTACTGCCAGGAGGCCGGGTTGCCGATGCGGATGGCGGTGGCGATGGTCGAGGGGTCCTTGACGACCTCGCCGCGCACGATCGGGGCGCTGCCGGAGGCCTGGAAACCCCACATGCGGGGGGTCCGGGAGGCGATGCCGTCGGCGGCGTACTCCTTGTAGCCCTTCCAGTAGGCCGTGATGTTGCCCGCGTTGCCCACCGGCAGGACGTGGATGTCGGGCGCGTCACCGAGCATGTCCACGATCTCGAAAGCCGCCGTCTTCTGACCCTCGATACGTACCGGGTTGACGGAATTGACCAGTGCCACGGGGTAGTTGTCGCTCAGACCGCGCGCGAGCGTGAGGCAGTCGTCGAAGTTGCCGTCGACCTGGAGGATCTTCGCGCCGTGCACGAGGGCCTGGCCCATCTTGCCGAGCGCGATCTTGCCCTGCGGCACGAGCACGGCGCAGACCATCCCGGCCCGCACGGCGTACGCGGCGGCGGAGGCCGACGTGTTGCCGGTGGAGGCGCAGATGACGGCCTGCGCGCCCTCCTCCTTGGCCCGGGTGATGGCCATGGTCATACCGCGGTCCTTGAAGGAACCGGTCGGATTCGCGCCCTCCACCTTGAGGTGGACCTCGCAGCCCGTGCGCTCGGAGAGCACCTGCGCGGGCACGAGGGGCGTGCCGCCCTCACGGAGCGTCACGACCGGCGTGCTGTCGGATACCGGCAGCCGGTCCCGGTACTCCTCGATGATTCCGCGCCACTGGTGGGTCATTGCTGGTTACTCTCCTTCAACCCGCATGATGCTGGCGACACCACGCACGGTGTCGAGCTTGCGCAACGCCTCGACGGTCCCGGTGAGGGCGGCGTCGGACGCACGGTGCGTGACGACGACGAGGGAGGCCTCGCCGTCCTTCCCCGACTGGCGAACCGTATCGATCGAGACTCCGTGCTCGGCGAAGACGGTCGCGACCTGGGCGAGAACACCCGGTTTGTCGGCCACGTCGAGGCTGATGTGGTACCGCGTGACCACGTCACCCATCGGGGACACCCGCAGCGCGGCGTAGGCGGACTCGCCCGGTCCGGTCGTGCCGCTGAGCCGGTTGCGGCAGACGGCCACGAGGTCGCCCAGCACGGCCGAGGCGGTGGGGGAACCGCCTGCTCCGGGGCCGTAGAACATGAGCTGCCCGGCGGCGTCGGACTCGACGAACACGGCGTTGTAGGCGCCGCGGACGGAGGCCAGCGGATGGGTCAGCGGGATCATCGCGGGGTGCACCCGCGCGGTGACGGACTGCCCGTCCTCGGCCCGTTCGCAGATGGCGAGCAGCTTGATGGTGCAGCCCATCTCTTTCGCGGAGGCGAAGTCGGCCGCGGTCACCTCGGTCATGCCCTCGCGGTAGACGTCGTCGAGGCGCACGCGCGTGTGGAAGGCGATGCCGGCCAGGATCGCGGCCTTGGCGGCGGCGTCGAACCCCTCGACGTCGGCGGTCGGGTCGGCCTCCGCGTAGCCCAGGGCGGTGGCCTCGTCGAGAGCCTCCTGGTACCCGGCGCCCGTCGAGTCCATCTTGTCGAGGATGAAGTTGGTGGTCCCGTTGACGATGCCCATCACCCGGTTGATCTTGTCGCCGGCGAGGGACTCGCGCAGCGGCCGGATCAGCGGGATGGCGCCGGCGACGGCGGCCTCGTAGTAGAGGTCCTTGTCGTGCTGCCCGGCGACGGCGTGCAGGGCGGCCCCGTCCTGGGCGAGCAGCGCCTTGTTGGCGGAGACCACGGAGGCGCCGTGCTCGAAGGCGGTGGTGATGAGGCCGCGGGCGGGCTCGATGCCGCCGATGACCTCGATCACGACGTCGATGTCGCCGCGTTTGACGAGGGCGGTGGCGTCGGTGGTGACGAGCTCGGGAGCGATGCCCTCACGCACCTTGTCGGGCCGCCGTACGGCCACGCCCGCGAGTTCCACCGGGGCCCCGATCCGGGCCGTGAGGTCGTCGGCGTGCGTCGTCATGATGCGCGCCACCTCTGAGCCGACCACTCCACAGCCCAGCAGCGCCACCTTCAGCGGACGCGTACGCATCATCCGACCTCGTTTCCTCTTCACCGTCTACGGTGCCACCAGTCTCACTCACCGGACGGGGGTTTCTGCCCCCGGTCCGGATCGTGAGACATCAATTTCATTTCGCGGGGGCGCCAGGCAGGAGATCTTCCGCTGCCCGTCGCCCAGGCCTGCTCGCTCAGCCGACGTCGAGACGCAGCAGGTCCTCCTCCGTCTCCCGGCGGACGATCACCCGGGCCTCACCACCGTCGACGGCGACGACCGGCGGGCGGAGCACGTGGTTGTAGTTGCTGGCCATCGACCGGCAGTACGCGCCGGTGGCCGGTACCGCGACGAGGTCACCCGGCGCCAGGTCGGACGGCAGGAACGCGTCCTTGACCACGATGTCCCCGCTCTCGCAGTGCTTGCCGACGACGCGGGCCAGCATCGGCTCGGCGTCCGAGGTGCGGGAGACCAGCGCGACGCTGTACTCGGCGTCGTACAGGGCGGTGCGGATGTTGTCCGACATGCCGCCGTCGACGGACACGTAGGTGCGCAGCCCGTCGAGGGGCTTGACGGTGCCGACCTCGTACAGCGTGAACGCGGTCGGCCCGACGATGGCCCGCCCCGGCTCGACGGAGATACGGGGCGTGCGGAGCCTGGCGGCCTCGCACTCGCGCGTGACGATCTCGGTGAGCGCCTTCGCGATCTCGTGCGGCTCGCGCGGGTCGTCGTCACTCGTGTACGCGATGCCGAGACCGCCGCCGAGGTCGATCTCGGGCAACTCGACGCCGTGCTCGTCGCGGACGGCCTTCAGCAGCGAGACCACCCGGTGGGCGGCGACCTCGAACCCGGACATGTCGAAGATCTGCGACCCGATGTGGCTGTGGATGCCGACGAGCTCCAGACCGTCGAGCTGCAGCGCCCGCCGCACGGCCTCGGCGGCCTGCCCGCCGGCCAGCGGAATGCCGAACTTCTGGTCCTCGTGGGCCGTGGCGATGAACTCGTGGGTGTGCGCCTCGACACCGACGGTGATCCGGATGAGCACCTTCTGCCGCTTCCCGAGACCCTGCGCGATGTGGGCGACGCGCACGATCTCCTGAAAGGAGTCGAGCACGATGTGCCCCACACCGGCCTCGACGGCCCGGGTGATCTCGTCGACGGACTTGTTGTTGCCGTGGAAGGCGATGCGCTCGGCGGGCATGCCGGCGGACAGGGCGGTGGTCAGCTCACCGCCGGAGCAGACGTCGACGTTCAGCCCTTCCTCGTCGAGCCAGCGCACGACGGCACGGCAGAGGAACGCCTTGCCGGCGTAGAACACGTCGGCGTCGGCCCCGAAGGCGGTGCGCCAGGCACGCGCGCGAGCCCGGAAGTCGGCCTCGTCCAGGACGTAGGCGGGGGTGCCGAACTCCTCGGCGAGCCGGGTGACGGGAATCCCGCCGACGGTCACGACACCGTCCTCGTCACGCGCCACGGTCTGGGCCCACACCTTGGCGTCCAGCGCGTTGAGGTCGGCGGGCGGAGCGGAGTAGTGGCCCTCGGGCAGGACATCGGCGTGACGGGGCCCGGCGGGGTGTGCGGAACGGCTCATGATCTGTACGTGTCTCTCAGAGATGGTCGGGAGCGTCGATGCCGAGCAGGGACAGGCCGCCGGCCAGCACCGTCCCGGCGGCTTCGGCGAGCGCGAGCCGGGCACGGTGGGCGGCCGAGGGTTTCTCCTCACCGAGGGGCAGCACGGTGGAGAACAGGGGCATCGCGGCATCGGCGACAGCGAGGAGGTGCCGGGCCAGGCGGTCGGGGGTGTGATGCGTGGCGGTGGCGGCGAGCACGCGGGGATGATCGCCGAGTACGGCGAGCAGCGCTTCCGCTTCGCTCACGGGACCGGGCTCGGGGTGGAAGCCGAGGTCGGCGGCGTTGCGCAGGAGGGCCCGGGTGCGGGCGTGGGCGTACCGGACGCGGAAGAGGGGATTGCTCTCCCGCTGGACGAGGTGATCCCCGGGGATCCGGGGCCGGTCGTAGGCGGCGGGGTACAGCAGAGCCCAGCGGCCGGCGTCCCGACCGAGGGGCAGAGGGTCGGCGGGGGCGGGCGCGGGGCGGACGGCGACGTACCGGTCGGCGGCACCCGGCCCGCGGGTGGTGACATCCGCCCCGAGGACGGACTCCCACTCCGGGGACGGCCGGCCCTCGCACTCGACACGGACGAAGTCGCCCTGGCTGCGCAGCACGCGGGTCACGGCGTCCGCGATCACGACGGCACGCACCTCGGCCGGGCAGCGGAGCCGGACGGCGGTCCCGCTGAACCCGGTCGTCGCGTGTCCGTACCGCCGGCCGCGCCGCAGGATCTCCTCGACGAGGTCGGCGGAGGCGGTGCCGCGCAAGCTGAGGTTGAGGAAGCCGGGCCCGGTGACGACGACGTCGGTGAACCGCTGCTCGCCGAGGAGCCGGGCCCGCAGGATCTCGGCCACGTCACGCGGCGGCCGCCCTGCCGCGCGGGCCAGCCGGAGGGCGATGTTGGTGGCGTAGTCGCCGCAGCCCCCGGGCCCCGGCGGAGCCACCACGGCCCGCTCCGGCACGGTCACGCTGAGCTCACCCGCGTCGACAGCGCAACGCACGGCGTGCAGCACGGTGCGGGAGAGCTCGGCGGGGGTCACGGGACAAGCGTATGGGAGGAAGGGGGTGGGTATGCGAGCCGGTTTCCGTACGGTCCGGGATGTGGACGCGGTGCCTGTTCAACGGCTGATCACGAGTCACTCGCCTACGGCACGGCGGGTAGATCCACTTCCTTGGTCTGTTCGTCGGCTTCCCTCGCACGTTCCTTCGCCTGACCCTGTGCCCGCACACCACCGCGCTGCCGGCCCTCGCTCCGGGCCCGCTCCACCAACAGCAGCACCATGCGGACCAGTTCGGCGGGCTCGAAGGGCTTGGCGAGGAAGGCGTCGACGCCCACTTGGAGACCGGCCTCGACCTCGTGATGGCCACAGGCGCTGACGATGGCGAGGGGCATGTCGCGGGTCCGCGGATCGGCCCGGAGGCGAGCGGCCGTCCGGATCCCGTCCAGCCGGGGCATGACGACGTCGAGGGTCACGACATCGGGCCGCACCTGATGAACGACATCAAGACACTCGGCACCATCGGCCGCGGTCACCACCTCAAGCCCCTCAAGCTCGAGGTTGACCCTGATCAACTGCCGGATGACCTTGTTGTCGTCCACAACAAGCACCCGGCCCGACGCGCCTGGCACAACTCGAGAGTAGGTCGGCCCCGGCCGTCGCGTCCCGGTTTTCCCCACTTCCACCCCGCACGAACGACCCGCACGCCCGCCCCGACCCCCGCGCCCGACAGCGGAAACCCGTTCATGACCACCCCGAGGGAGCTGGTAGTGTTCTACCCGTCGCCGCGAGCAACGCGACGAACACGCCCCCGTAGCTCAGGGGATAGAGCAACGGCCTCCGGAGCCGTGTGCGCAGGTTCGAATCCTGCCGGGGGCACTCCGGATCAAGGCGCTGAACTGCAGAAATGCAGATCAGCGCCTTTCTTGTGCATGCCAAAACCGCAACGGCCAACCTGTTCGTGATCGCCCGACGCCCTGGGCACGCTGACCTGAGGCTTCACGACACCGAATCGGTGAATGCCCATTTGTCCGGCACTTGACGTATCGGGTCATGAGGACCTCAACACTGTTGCCGGCGCGTTCGGCGACCTCGGTGGGATTCGCTCCGGCATTCAGCCAGGTAGGCAGGACCGAGTGGCGGAGGTCGTACGGGCGGGCCGCGAGCGGCGAGTCCGCCACATCGGGCGGGAGGGCAAGGGCACGGGCTTCATGCCAGACCCCGTAGTGGGTGTTGGAGCGTACGATGCCGCCGTGCTCGTTGAAGAACAGCTGTCCGTCCTCCGCAGTGCCGAAGGTCTGGATGCTCTCCCGCCACAGCACCACCAGCTCGGGCGGCAGCGGCACCGGTCGGGTCCCGCCCGGCTGGCGGCTCTTCAGACCGCGCTCGCCGTGGAGACGTCCGGTGTCGGTCCACTTCTTGCCCGCCAGGGGCCGAGTGACGTGCAGGATCGCCCTGCCCCAACCCTCCGTAAGCAGAACGCAGTCCGGCAGGGACACTGCAACCACCTCCGCAGGCCGCAGGCCGGCGTAGTACATGCCAGCGAACGAGCCGGCCAACCGCCGTTCGCGGGAACGCCGGTAGCCACGACGCAGGAGAGAGCGCACAACAGGTAGCGCGCCTGGGTGGGGTTGGCGACTACCCCCGTGGATCGGCCTGCTTTACGGTCTTGGCGAGTCGCCAGTTGATGGGGGGGGGCCACGGGTCGGTGCGGCGTCCGCCCCGCTCGATCGCGTACCGTGCCGCGTTCACGAGGGGCATGCGCTTGTGTCCCTGGGGCTCGGCGGCTGCGATCGTTCCGTCCTGTTTCGGCTACGGGGCTTGCATCACCGCCCGCATGACGACCGGGTAGGTCGGCCAAGGGGCGTGACGTCCACTCCCCCAGCGCGGAGCAAGCCGCACACCGGCGGGCGCCATACGCGGCTCCGGCCGGAGCATGACGAACGCCCAGTCCCGCAGCGCCGGCCGCAGCAACTCGTCATCGGGTCGGCCTCGTACGTTTCGGAGCATCGCCTGGGTGATCGCGCACAGTGCGTCGTCGATCTCGTTGCGGGTTTTCGCCGCGACCTGCGGCCAGCGCGTCTCCAGTAGCCGAGGGCTCCGACCCACAAAGGGGGATGCGAGGTAGGATAAGTGGCATGAGTGAGCCTACCGGCAAGTACTCGATCACTATGCCGCGCGACATCGCCGAAGCCGCCAAGGCCCGCAGCGGCCCCTCCGGGCTGTCCGCCTATGTGGCCGCCGCCGTGGCCCGTCAGATCGAACGCGACAATCTGAACGAGCTCATCCAGGTCGCCGAGGCCGAGCACGGTCCCGTCACGGACGAGGAGATCCAGGCTCTCCGCGACCAGCTGCACCAGGCGCGATCGGAGCAGACACCCGACGGGGCGAACGTCGCGTGACCCGCTCTCCCGCCGTCCCCGGTGGCACCCTCGTCCTGGACAGCGAAGGGCTGGCCAAGGCCGTGCTGCGCGATCGCACAGTCACCGGCTGGCTCGCCCTCGCACGCGCCGACGACCTGCGAGTGATCACCTCTGCGGCAACCCTCGTCGAGGTGGTCCACCCCCGGATCAACCGGCCGGCCCTGGAGTGGACACTGCCCCGCCTTGTCGTCGAACCGGTCACCGAACCCATCGCCCGCCACGCCGCCGCCCTCCTCGCCGACGCCGGCCTGCACGGCCACAAATACGCTGTCGACGCCATGCTCAGCGCCGTCGCCCTCGCCGCCCCCGCCCCAGTCACGATCCTGACCTCCGACCCGGAGGACCTCACCGCCCTCTGCGGTGGAGGCGCCACCGTCATCAAGATTTGACCGGCACCCCGGGGGTCACCGACGAGGATTCGACGGTGTAGCGACGCTCGTGAGATCCATGGCGGGACAGGCCGCATCAGCCCGTACACGGTTCACTCATGCGCATCCACGTTGCACTCGGCGCTGAGCGAGTGCGTCGGGGTGGTCGCGGCGGACGTCGAACCGGACTGGCCAGGCGGTGCCGTCCGGATCACCGGGTGGACCGTAGGGACCCACGCGGCGCATGCCCTCCTGCACGAGGGGACGCGCCGCGGCGTTCGCTCAGGCGCAGAGGTTCCGGCCGTTGCAGTCCCGGAACGCGTCCTTGGTCGCCGGTCCGGCGATCCCGTCGAGCGGGCGTCGGCCGACGGCGAACGCGAGTGCTTCGAGGCCCGCGTGAGCGGGGGCCGCCGCCACGACCCGGCCCGTCCTCACCTCAGTAGCCTCAGGCCCTCGCGACTAGCTTCCACACTGCCTTTCCAACCTGCTTCGGCAGCTTGCCGCCCGTCTGCGGCAGCGTCGCCGTGCTCTCGGCCCCGGGGAGGGTGGCGCCCGCAAAGGAACGCGACGGCACTTTCGCCCCATACGCACCATTGTTCTACCGTGGAAGAGAACGATGCTGCTCATCCCCTCACCGATCATCGAGGTGACGGTCATGACGGAGACCACTCAGCGCAAGAACGAATCTCAGGACGGAGCGGCTGCTCCCGGCGCCCGGGGAAGCACCTCCATCGCGGATCCGGTCGTCGCGAAGATCGCGGGCATGGCGGCCCGGGAGATTCCCGAGGTGCACCACCTCGGTGGCGGCATGTCCAAGGCCTTCGGGGCTGTGCGTCAGCGGGTGCCGGGCGGAGGCGGGGGCGGTGGGGTCACCCAGGGGGTCAAGGTGGAGGTCGGGGAGCGTCAGGCTGCCGTTGATCTCGACTTGGTCGTCGAGTACGGCGCGGCCATCACCGACACCGCCGCCGATGTCCGGACCAACGTCATCAACGCGGTGGAGCGGATGACCGGTCTCGACGTCGTGGAGGTCAACATCGCCGTCGGCGACGTGCATCTGCCGGATGACGAGGAAGAGGACGAGACCGAGCAGGAGGGACGGCGGGTGGCCTGAGCGCTTGAGGGCCGACGGGTGACCGAAGGGCCACCGGGTGACCGGAGCGACCGGAGGGCCAGCGGGCGACAGGAGCGACCGGAGGGCCAGCAGGGGACCGGAGCGCCAGCGGGCGACCGGAGCGACCGGAGGGCCAGCAGGTGACCGGAGCGCCAGCAGGCGACCGGAGCGACCGGAGGGCCAGCAGGGGACGGAGCGCCAGCGGGCGACCGGAGCGACCGGAGGGCCAGCAGGGGACGGAGCGCCAGCGGGCGACCGGAGCGACCGGAGGGCCAGCAGGGGACCGGAGCGCCAGCAGGCGACCGGAGCGACCGGAGGGCCAGCAGGTGACCGGAGGGCCGCGGAAAGCCAGAAGGGCCGGAGGGCGCCGGAAGGCCGGGGTCAGTGGACCTTCGGGGGCTCCCCGGGAGCGCACGGCACGCGGGCGTGTCCGCCGTGGCCGCAGTGGACGACTCGTTCGCCGAGGCCGATGCGATCGGCCTCGGCCAGGAACGCGGACAGGGGTGAGCGCATCACCGTGTAGTCCCCGTAGTGGACGGGCAGCACGAGCCGGGGGGCGAGGCGGCGGGCCAGTTCGGCGCCCTGGCGGCCGTCCATGGTCACGACGAAGCCGCCGGGCAGGCGGGTGCCGCCGAGGTGGAGGACGGCGAGATCGGCGGACGGGAAGCGTTCGGTGATCTCGTCGAGGCCGTCGTACAGGAGCGTGTCGCCCGACAGGTAGAGCCGCATGCGGGGCGGTCCCCCGGCGGGGCCGAACTCCAGCATGCTTCCCATCACCGGCGGCAGCATCCTGCGCAGTAGGGCGTGGCCTGCGTGCCGGCCCGGCAGGGCGGTGATCGTGACCTGGGCTCCGTCCCGCTGGAGGGTGAGCGCCTTCCAGGTGCGCAGTCCCGCCGTGCGGTGGAATCCGTGCACCACCCTCAGGCGGCGGGCCGCGTGCGGTGTGGTCAGGATCGGCACGGTGTGATCCAGGTGCCGGCGTGCACGGCGGTCCCAGTGGTCGCCGTGCAGGTGGGACAGCACGATTCCGTCGAGGCGTGGCAGCTCGTGGACGTCGAGGGCCGGTTCGGTCAGACGGCGGCTCAGCAGGCCGTAGCCGAGGTAGGCGTACTGCCCGCGGTGCAGGAAGTTCGGGTCGGTGAGCAGGGTGAGCGGGCCGTACGACAGCAGCACCGTCGCGTTGCCGATGAAGTGGATGTCGATCGCGTCGTCGGTGTGGTGGTCCGGGCGCTGCGGCATGGTGCCCCTCCGGTCTCCCCCTCCGGTCTCCCCCTGCGGTCTCGCCCGGCGGTGGTGTGCGCCTCTCCCTTCGAGGCGGAGTACCCCGTTGAGCGAGGAGGTCAGGCCGAGCGTTTGCGGGACGCCGACTTCTTCGCCGTCGTCTTCTTCGCGGTGTTCTTCGACGTCGTCTTCTTGGCCGTCCCCTGGCCCGACTTGGCCGTCGACTTCTTCGCCGCCGTGGTCTTCTTGGCCGCCGTCTTCTTCGCGGTGGACGTCGACTTCTTGCCGCCGCTCTCCTTGGGGGCCGCGCGGGCCGTCTTGCGTTGCGGGAGCGACTTGACCTCCGCGTGCTCGCCCTCCTCGCCCCGGGACTCGCGGGCCGCGCGGACGCTGCTCTCCAGGGCCGCCATCAGGTCCAGGACCTTGCCGCCCGTGGCCGGTTCGGGGGACTGAGGCGGGGCCTCACCGGCGGCCTTGGCGGCGATGACCTCCTCCACGGCCTCGCGGTACTCGTCGTGCAGGTCCTCCAGGTCGACTTCGCCGAGGGTGTCCATCAGCGCGTCCGCCAGGTCGAGTTCCTGGTCCCGGATGGTGACGTTGGTGTCGGGGGCCAAGCCCTCGGGGGCGCGGACCTCGTCCGGCCAGAGCAGGCCGTGCATGGCGATGGCCTCGCCGACGACCCTGAGCATGCCCAGGCGTTCCCTGCCGCGCAGGGCGAACTTGGCGATCGCCACCTTGTTGCTGCGCTTCAGCGCCTCGCGCAGCAGGGTGTACGGCTTCGCCGCCGGGGTGCCGCCGGCCTGGAGGTAGTAGGCGGCGTCCATCTGGAGCGGGTCGATCCGGTCGGCCGGGACGAAGGCGACGATCTCGATCGTCTTGGCCGTCGGGAGGGGGAGGCTGGACAGGTCTTCCTCGGTGATCGGGATGATCGTGCCGTCCGCGTCCTCGTAGCCCTTGCCGATCTCCCCCTGGGTGACCTCGCGGTCCTCCAGTTCGCAGAATTTGCGGTAGCGGATGCGACCGCCGTCCTCGGTGTGGATCTGGCGGAAGGAGATCGAGTGGCTCTCGGTCGCGTTGACCAGCTTGATCGGAATGCTGACCAGGCCGAACGAGATGGCGCCGTTCCAAATGGATCTCACGTGCAGCACCCTTCCGGTCACGCTCGGGAGTGTTCGTCACGGTTTGCGTGGGATTCTTATCGTATGGCGCCCATCACAGAGGTGGAGGGGCGACGGCTCCCTCTCAGCAACCTGGAGAAGGTGCTGTATCCCGCCACCGGCTTCACCAAGGGCGAGGTGCTGCACTACTACGCGACCGTCGCCGAGGTCCTGCTGCCCCATCTGCGTGACCGGGCGGTGTCCTTCCTGCGGTACCCGGACGGACCGGACGGGCAGGTGTTCTTCACCAAGAACGTGCCGCCGGGTACGCCCGAGTGGGTCACCACCGCCGAGGTGCCTCGGGTGGAGGGGCCCTCGCGGATGGTCCTGGTGCAGGATCTGCCGAGCCTGATGTGGTCGGCGAACCTCGTCACCGAGTTCCACACCCACCAGTGGCTCGTCGATACGCCGAACGAGGCCGACCGGATCGTCTTCGACCTCGATCCGGGGGCGCCGGCGAGCATCGTGCAGTGCTGCGAGGTGGCGCTCTGGCTGCGGGAACGGCTCGCGCGGGACGGCATCGAGACCTACGCCAAGACCTCCGGCTCGAAGGGGCTGCACCTGCTCGCCGCCGTGCGCGGGTCGTCCTCCGAGCGGGTGTCCGAGTACGCCAAGGCGCTCGCGGTCGAGGCCGAGAAGGCCATGCCCCGGCTCGCGCTCCACCGGATGACCAGGAGCCTGCGGCCCGGGAAGGTCTTCGTCGACTGGAGCCAGAACGCCGCCCGCAAGACGACGGCGACCCCCTACACGCTCCGGGCCCGCGCCGAACCGACCGTCTCGGCGCCGGTGACCTGGGCGGAGATCGAGGAGTGCCACGCGCCGGGGCGGCTGGACTTCCGTGCCGGGGACATCGCCCCGCGGGTGCAGGACTACGGCGACCTGCTCGCTCCGCTGCTGGACGCGGACGCGGCCGGGACCCTGCCGTAGCGGCACAGGCGGTGGGGAGGGGCGCGGCGTCAGCCGGAGACCGGGAGGCCTTGGGGCCAGGGAGCCGCGACCCGCACGGGGCGGCGCCGTGCATCGCCCCGGCGTGGAGGGCGCCTGCGTCACTACGCGGTCGGGCTGCCCGCGTCCCTCTGTTCCCTCACACCCGTGCCCACGTGTTCCGGTCCCGGGCCATGGCGTGCAGGGCCTCCACATCCGCCGGTTTCAGGATCCCGCCCCGGTGGGCCAGTGCCTCCACCTCCGTGGCCGTCAGGACCTGGACCGCTCGTGGGGCGGTCGGGACGGACACCCCCGCCGGATCCACCAGGACGAGTACCGGGCGGACCTCCGCCGTCAGGGCGTAGGAGGCGCGGTCGGCGTCGGTGCGCAGGCGGCGGAGCAGCGGGTCGGGATCGTGGCGGCCCACCGCGATCACGGGGTCGGTGATCCGGACGCGCTGCTTGCGGGCGTAGAGGGTGTGGACGGCGTAGAGGCCGCCGGGGCCGATCAGCAGGTGGTGGATGCGGTCGCCGCCGGGGAGCGGCACGGAGTGCAGGGCGTGCCAGCCCGCGCCGTCGAGGCCGTCCAGGGCGTCGCCGACCGTCTGCTCGGCCGCCAGGGCCCTGCGGCGCGGGTCGGGGCGCAGCCGGTGGTTCGGGCCGGGGTCGCGGTCGAGGGCGACGAGGAGGGCCTCGCCGGGGCGGTTGGGGGCCAGGTCGTCGTCGGGGTGGAGGGCGAGTCGGGCCAGTTCGGCGGGGGTCGGCACGGGGGGCGGTCCCACCGTCACCTGGCCGGTGAGGAAGGGCCTGAGCGCCCGCAGGACCTCGTCCTCGTGGTCCTGGCCCAGCAGGTTCACCCGGGCCGCCTCACGGTCGTACCAGGCGATGTTCCTGCCGTCCGGGAGGCAGACGTAGAGCCACTCCCGGCCGTGCCGCCAGGTCGGTATGACGCGCAGTCCGTTCATGCACCATCACCCCAGTCCATGGGAACAGGCGGGGTGCTGCGGGGGCAAGAAGCCAGTTACCTTTGAGAGGAGTTGGGCCTGCCCGCGGACCCTCGGGCGGTGATGGTGGGGAGGCGCCGTTGCGTGCCCGCAGTAAAGCCGACGTACCCGCTCCGGAGAGCCCCTGGAGCGAGGTCGTCCCAGGGCTCTGGATGGGCGGTCACGAGTTCACGGGGGCCTTGGGGCATCTGGAGTTCGCCGTCGTGCGCGACGAATTCGATCTCGTGCAGACGCTGCTGCGGCTGCCGGGGCACGGGCCGGATCCGGGTGTGCGGCACCATGTGTGGCCCATCCCCGACGGGCCGCTGGACGGGACGCAGCTCGCCGGTGTGATCCGGCTGGCCGAGGCCGCGTGTGAGGCACTGGACGAGGGCCGCAGGGTCCTCGTCCGCTGCTACCACGGGTACAACCGCTCCGGCCTCGTCGTCGCGCACGCGCTGATGCGCCAGGGCAGCTCCGCCGAGGCGGCGATCCGGCTGATCCGGGCCCGCCGGTCGCCCTGGGCGCTGCACAACGACCTGTTCGTCGCGTACCTGAGGGCCGGGCTGGCCACGGCCCGGCTGCTGGAGGAGCTGACCGAGTAAAGCGGACCACACGAGCTCACCGAGCGGCGGCGACCGCGGCGCCGACCGGGACCACACAAGCTCACCGAGCAGCTCGCACCACACGGCCACACGGCCACACGGCCGCGCGGCCGCGCGGCTGCGGCTGCGGCTGCGGCTGTCGCGAACGGTCGCCCTCTCGCGCAAATGGGACTTCCCCGCGAATAAGGTGTACGCGGCCGACGGTCGCGTCCGTCGTGTGTCCGCCCGTGTGTCCGCCGCGTCATCCCCACGAACCGCCAGGAGTGCAGTGCCCCTCACCCGCCCCGGACGGGCCGCCCGTCGCCTCTCCGTCGTCGCCCTCGTGCTGGCCACCGCCGTGGGCTGCGAGGACGCCGGCGGTCTGGAGGGCGCGGGGTCGGCCCCGACGGCGCGGGGGCCTGCCAGGCTCTGGCCGGAGCTGACCCCGGCGTCCAGCCCGGCCTTCGAGATCGGCGAGGTGAACACGGAGGTGGTCGAGGGGGTGAAGGTCCCCGGCGACGACATCCGCCGGGTCGACCCGGTCGCGATCGTCCGGGCCGAGATCGCCGGGAACCCGGGCGACTACGACGGCGACAAGGCGCCCTACCGCGGCACGAGGCGCCAGATGGCCGACTGTGCGAAGGGCCCGGGGCACGGGAAGTGCCCGGTGCTCAGGCCGTACTACCGGGACCTGACCGGCGACGGGCACGACGACCTGACGCTGGGTTTCCCCTTGCTCCCGGGCAGCACGACCGCGGTGCGCGTCTACACCGTCGAGAGGCACCGGCTGGTGCAGGTGATGGCGTGGGAGGACGCGCTCAGCGGTGTCGAGCTGGCCGGGCGTTCCCTGGTCATCCGCTCGCCGTCCGAGGTGGCGGGGTACGAGTACCGCCTGCAGTGGACCTGGGACCGGGACCAGCGGGCCATGCTGCTGACCCACGACGAGATGCTGCGCACCGGTCCGCGCACGCACCCCCCGCGCCGTCCGGCCCCCACCGTCTCCCCCTCGGCGAGTGGCGGATGAGGCCCCTGCTCCCCCCGTGGTCCGGGACGCTCGCCGCGAAGGCCGCCGCCTTCATCACGGTGATGTGCTGCGCTCTCGCGGCGCTGCTCGGCGTCCTGGTCCATGTGCAGGTGACGAACCAGACGGTCGGCCAGGCCCGTGACCAGGCGTTGCAGCGGCTGACGCAGGCGACGGAGCGGTACGAGGCCGGGGACACGCTCCGGCGGGGTGCCGGGGTGGATCCGCCGGGACTGCCCGGTGAGCTGCGGGAGCTGGCGGTGGCGGGGAACCGCGGCACGATGGTCGCCGAGCGCGCGGGGCGCCCCGCGATGTGGGCGGCGGCTCCCGTGGACGGCGGCCGGGCGCTGGCCGTGGCGGTCGACTACTCACAGCAGGCCCGCACGATCGACGGCCTCGACCGGGCGATCGTGTGGTCGTCGGGCCTGGCGATCGGGGTGACGCTGCTGGTCGGGGCGTTCGCGGTGACGCGGGTGACGCGGCGGCTGCACACCACGGCGCTGGTGGCCCGGCGGATCAGCGCGGGCGACCTGGACGCCCGCGTGAACGACCCCCGCTCGGGCCCGCGCACGAAGTCCGGTCCGCCGGACGAGGTGGCCGCGGTCGCCGCCGCGCTGGACTCCATGGCGGCCTCGCTCCAGGGCAAGCTGCTCGCCGAGCAACGGTTCACGGCGGATGTCGCGCATGAGCTGCGCACACCGCTGACCGGCCTGCACGCGGCGGCCGAACTGCTGCCGCCGAGCCGTCCGACGGAGCTGGTCCGGGACCGGGTGGCGGCGCTGCGCACCCTCACCGAGGACCTGCTGGAGATCTCCCGGCTGGACACCGGGCGGGAGCGGGTGGAGCTGGACACCGAGCAGTTGGGGCCGCTGGCCGAGCGTGCGGTGCGGGCGGCGGGGGACGGCACGGAGGTCAGGGTCGTACGGGATGTGGCGGTGGAGACGGACCGGCGGCGGCTGGAGCGGGTGCTGGGCAATCTCGTCGCGAACGCCCACAAGCACGGGCGGGGGCCGGTGGTGGTGACCGTGGACGGGCCGGTGGTGACCGTCCGGGATCACGGGGACGGGTTTCCGGAGTACCTCGTCGCGCACGGGCCACAGCGGTTCCGCACGGAGGGCGGCACGCGGGGGCACGGGCTGGGGCTGACCATCGCGTCGGGGCAGGCCGAGGTGCTGGGGGCGCGGCTGGAGTTCGCGAACGCGCCGGAGGGCGGGGCGGTGGCCACCCTGAGACTGGCGGCGGAGTGAGGGTTCGGGGCACGTCCTCCTATGGCCCAGTGTGAGGGGCGGCGCCCACCGGGCGCTCCTAATGTGGCGATTGGTCAGCTTCGGCCATTCCGCCCCCACATGGAGGTATCTCCCATGTCCCTGCGTTTCCGCATCTGCATAGCCGCTGCCGCCGGACTCCTCGCCGCCGCGGCCGCCGTCACGCCCGCCGCCGCGTACGACGACTGGGACCCGAGCGGCGGCAACGGCAACAGCCACCACGACCCCAGCGGCGGGAACGGGCACCACGACCCGAGCCTCTACAAGGGGGTCGTCACGGCGGACACCCTGGCGCTGCGCAGCGCCCCGAACCGCGGTTCGCAGATCATCCGCTACGCCCACCGGGGGGACGTCGTCAGGATCTACTGCAAGACGGGCGGCGAGACCGTCCAGGGCAATCCGCTCTGGTACCTCCTGGCGGACGGCACCTGGGCCTGGGGCGCGGCCCGGTACATCGACACCGTCGGCCCTGCCCCGCGTCGGTGCTGACAACCTGTCACCCAAAGGCAGATAAGACGCCCGGTTTGGGTAGGTTTCGGATATGAGCAAGGCCGGAATCACCGTGGCGACGGCGGACCCGCCCGCATCCGCCGTCCGCCCCCTCCCCCGGCGCCGGGGCGTCGAACTCGCCCTCATCGTGCTGGCCGTCCTGCTGTCGGTGTACGGCTACTGCGCCGTCGGCCTGGCCCGGCACGGAGCGCTTCCGCCCGGTGCCGCCGGTTACGGCGCCGGGCTCGGCGTGCTGGCGCTGCTGGCCCATCTGGCGGTACGCCTGCGGGCCCCGTACGCCGACCCGCTGCTCCTGCCGATCGGGGTGCTGCTCAACGGGCTCGGCCTGGTGCTGATCTACCGGCTCGACCTGGAGACCCCCGGCGACCGGGCGGCACCGGCCCAGCTGGTGTGGTCGACCCTGGGCGTGGCGCTGTTCATCCTGGTCGTCCTGCTGCTGCGTGACCACCGGGTCCTCCAGCGCTACACGTACGTCTGTGTGGTCACGGCCCTGGTGCTGCTCACCCTGCCGATCCTCTTCCCGGCGGTGAACGGGGCCCGCATCTGGATCCGGATCGCGGGGTTCTCCATCCAGCCGGGCGAGTTCGCGAAGGTGCTGCTGGCGGTGTTCTTCGCCGCGTACCTGGCGGCGAACCGCAACGCCCTCGCCTACACCGGCCGCCGCGTCTGGAAGCTCCAGCTGCCGACCGGCCGCGTGCTCGGCCCGATCGTCGCCGTCTGGCTGGTGAGCGTGGGCGTGCTCATCCTGGAGCGCGACCTCGGCACGTCGCTGCTCTTCTTCGGCCTCTTCGTGGTCCTCCTCTACGTCGCCACCGGACGCACCGGGTGGATCGCGGTCGGCCTGCTGCTGGCCGCGCTCGGCGCGGTCGCCGTCGGCCGGCTGGAGCCGCACGTGCACGGCAGGATCGAGACCTGGCTGCACCCCTTCGCCTCCATCGAAGCGGGCGAGGGCGCGAACCAGCTCGCCCAGTCGCTGTTCGCCTTCGCGGAGGGCGGCGTGCTCGGCACCGGACTCGGACTCGGCCACTCGTTCCTCATCGGCTTCGCCGTGAAGTCGGACTTCATCCTGGCCACCGCAGGCGAGGAACTCGGCCTGGCCGGTCTCTGCGCCGTCTTCCTCCTCTACGCGCTGCTGGTGGAGCGCGGCTTCCGGGCGGGTCTCGACCAGCGCGAGCCCTTCGGCCGGCTGCTCGCGGTGGGCCTCGCCTCACTGGTGGCGTTCCAGGTCTTCGTGATCGCGGGAGGCGTGACCGGACTGATCCCGCTGACCGGCATGGCGATGCCGTTCCTGGCCCAGGGCGGGTCGTCGGTGGTCACCAACTGGGCGATCGTGGCGCTGCTGATGCGGGTGAGCGACTCGGCCCGGCGCAGTCACGACGGGCAGGACGTCCGGTGACGCGGCAGATCCGGCACGCCGGATACTTCTGCGTCCTGCTGCTGGTGGCGCTGCTGCTGAACGCGGCCCGTGTCCAGGTCGTCCAGGCCCCCGCGTACGACCGCAACCCGGCCAACCGGCGTCCCGACATCACGCGCTACGAGCTGCCCCGCGGGGACATCCTGGTCGGCGGGCAACCCGTCACCGGGTCCAGGGACACCCGCGAGCACCTCCGCTACGAACGGACCTACGCCGACGGGCCCCTGTACGCCCCCGTCACCGGCTTCGCCTCGCAGCTGTACGGGACGACTCTGCTGGAGAGCACCGAGGACGGCGTGCTGTCCGGCGCGGACCCGATGCTCGCGCCGTTCCCACTGTGGAACGACTTCACGCGCGCCCGCAACGCCGGCGGGGACGTCGTCACGACGCTCCACCCGGCCGCGCAGCGGGCGGCGTACCAGGGGCTCGCCGGCCGCAAGGGCGCCGTGGCGGCGCTGGAGCCGTCGACCGGCCGGATCCTCGCCCTGGTGTCCGCGCCGTCCTACGACCCGCAGCCGCTGTCCGGCAACGGCTCCGCGGCGGCCGAGGCCTGGACGCGGCTCAACGCCGACAAGGACCGGCCGATGCTCAACCGGGCGGTGCGGCAGACGTATCCGCCGGGCTCGACCTTCAAGGTCGTCACGGCCGCCGCCGCGCTGGACGCCGGTGTGGTCACCGACCTCGAAGCGCCGACCGACTCCCCCGACCCCTACCGGCTGCCCGGGACGCGCACGCGCCTGACGAACGCGTCGACGGGCTGCGCGGACGCTTCCGTGCGGGAGGCCTTCACTTTCTCCTGCAACACGGTGTTCGCCAAGCTCGGTGTGAAGGTGGGGGTCACGGACATGACGGCCACGGCGCACGCCTTCGGCTTCAACAACGGGCAGTTGAGGATTCCCTTCCCGGTGGCCCGGTCCACCTTCGACACCACCCTCGACAGGGCCCAGCTGGCCCTGTCGTCCATCGGCCAGTACAACACCCGCGCCACACCGTTGCAGATGGCGATGGTCGCGGCGGCCGTGGCGAACGGCGGCCAGGTACGGGACCCCTATCTGGTGGAGCGCACGATCCGGCCGGGCGGCGGCACCCTCGCGACGGCCGGCTCGCGGGCGACCCGCCAGGCGATGTACCCGTCCACCGCGGTCCGGCTGCGGGCGATGATGCGGGACGTGGTCGAGAACGGTACCGGGCGCAACGCCGCGATCCGCGGTGCCAAGGTCGGCGGCAAGACCGGCACCGCCCAGCACGGCCTCGGCAACTCCGGTACCCCGTACGCCTGGTTCGTCTCCTGGGCGCAGGGCGACCGGGACCTGGCGCCGCGGGTGGCGGTCGCGGTCGTCGTGGAGGACGCCGAGGCGGACCGCGGGGAGATCAGCGGGGGCGGCGACGCGGCACCGATCGCGCGGGCGGTGATGGAGGCGGTGCTGAAATCCCCTGAGCCGTCCACCGGCTGGCGGCCGACCGGTGGATGAGACGGGGGTGGTGGGAGGAGGATCTCCCGACCTACCGTTCGGTCCATGACTGAGCCCTCCGCCGCGTACGAACTCGCCCAGGTCAACCTCGGTCGCCTCAAGGCCCCGCTGGAATCGCCTCAGTTGAAGGACTTCGTCGACCACCTCGACCCGGTGAACGCGGACGCGGACCGGGCCGACGGTTTCGTCTGGCGACTGCAGGGCGAGGCCGGCGACGACGCCACGGACGTGCCCGTCTTCGGCGACTCCTGGCTGATCATCAACATGTCGGTGTGGCGCGACACGGACGCCCTGACCGCGTACATGTACCAAGGCCGGCACCGGGAGATGCTCGCCCGCCGCCGCGAGTTCTTCGAGCGTGTCCAGGAGGCCATGGTGGCCCTCTGGTGGGTCCCGGTGGGTTACCGCCCCACGGTCGCCGAGGCCGAGTCACGCGTGTTGCACCTGCGCACCCACGGGCCGACGCCGTATGCCTTCACCCTGCGGACGTCGTTCCCGCCCCAGGGGGCGACGCCGCTGATCGGTGAGGTGCCGGAGGGGCTGGGCTGCACGCTCTAGCGGGGCTCACCCGGCGGTTCCGCTCACGCTCCGGCGGGAGCTCACCCGGCGGTTCCGCGCCCCGCGTCGATCGCATCGCGCACCTCGGCGACCCGCTCCCTCTCCTCCGCCGCGAAGCGCTCGGCGTCGAGCTTCTCGGCGATCTCCTCGTCCTGGGACATCAGCAGGTCGAGGCTGGAGTCGCCCATCTCCAGCACGCCCATGTCGACGTAGGCCCGCTGGAGGCGTTCGCCCCACAGGCCGATGTCCTTGACGCAGGGGACGATGCGGCTGAAGAGGAGCTTGCGGAACAGGGTGAGGAACTCGGACTGCTCGCTGTACTCCTCCGCCTCGGCCTTGGGAATGCCGAAGTTCTCCAGGACCTCCACGCCCCGCAGCCGGTCCCGCATGAGGTAACAGCCCTCGATGACGAACTCCTCGCGCTCCCTCAACTCGGCGTCGGTGAGCTGCCGGTAGTAGTCGCGCAGGGCCATCCGCCCGAAGGCGACGTGCCGGGCCTCGTCCTGCATGACGTAGGCGAGGATCTGCTTCGGCAGCGGCTTGTCCGTCGTGTCCCTGATCATGCCGAAGGCAGCGAGCGCGAGTCCCTCGATCAGCACCTGCATGCCCAGGTACGGCATGTCCCAGCGTGCGTCGCGCAGCGTGTCGTCCAGCAGGGACTGGAGGTTGTCGTTGATCGGGTACAGCATCCCGATCTTCTCGTGCAGGAACCGGCCGTAGATCTCGGCGTGCCGGGCCTCGTCCATGGTCTGGGTCGCCGAGTAGAACTTCGCGTCCAGGTCGGGGACCGACTCCACGATCCGCGCGGCGCAGATCATCGCGCCCTGCTCGCCGTGCAGGAACTGGCTGAACTGCCAGGAGGCGTAGTGCCGGCGCAGGTCGCCCTTGTCCTTCTCCGTCAGCTTCGCCCAGTGCCGGGTTCCGTGGAGGGACATCGCCTCGTCCGGGGTCCCGAGCGGATCGCAGGGATCCACCTCCAGCTCCCAGTCGATGCGCTTCTGGCCGTCCCACTGCTTGTCCTTGCCCTTCTGGTAGAGGGCCAGGAGACGGTCGCGGCCGTCGTCGTACTCCCAGGTGAAGCGGGCCGCGCCGCTCGCCGGGACCTGCCGGACGGGCTCTTCCGGTTCCATGGCGTACAGGTCGAAGGTCGGCATGCCCGCAGGCTCACACGAGGTAGACACCGGGTCAACAAGTAGCGCGCAGGGGATTGACGAGCTTACTGACAGGCAGTCTCATAAGAACAACAGTGACGTGTGCACAACGAGGTGGCAGCCATGACGACCCTGACGGAAGCCGACGCGCTCGACGGACTGCGCGATGCCCTCGGCCTGCTGAAGGACCGGGAGCAGGTGGCCCAGCGGCTGCTCGACTCCTCAGCCAAGCACTCCTTCGACCCGGACAAGGAGCTGGACTGGGAGGCGCCCTTGGAGGAGGGCAAGTGGTTCTGGCCGCCGGAGCTGGTGTCCCTCTACGACACCCCGCTGTGGAAGCGGATGGGCGAGGAGCAGCGGATCCTGCTCTCCCAGCACGAGGCGGCGGCCCTGGCCTCCCTGGGCATCTGGTTCGAGATCATCCTGATGCAGCTGCTGGTCCGGCACATCTATGACAAGGCGGCGACGAGCGCGCACGTCCGTTACGCGCTCACCGAGATCGAGGACGAGTGCCGGCACTCCAAGATGTTCGCCCGGCTGATCGCCCGGGGCGACACGCCCTGGTACCCGGTCAGCCGCGCACACCAGCAGCTCGGCCGCCTGTTCAAGACCATCTCCACCACTCCGGGTTCCTTCACGGCGACCCTGCTGGGCGAGGAGGTCCTCGACTGGATGCAGCGGCTGACGTTCCCCGACGAGCGGGTCCAGAGCCTCGTGCGCGGTGTCACCCGCATCCACGTCGTGGAGGAGGCCCGCCACGTGCGTTACGCCCGCGAGGAACTGCGCCGCCAGATGGTGACGGCCCCCAAGTGGTCGCAGGAGTTCACCCGCGTCACCTCCGGCGAGTTCGCCCGTGTCTTCTCCGTGGCCTTCGTGAACCCCGAGGTCTACACGAACGTGGGCCTGGACCAGCGCGAGGCGCTCGCCCAGGTCCGGGCCAGCGGGCACCGTCGAGAGGTCATGCAGAACGGCTCCAAGCGCCTGACCGACTTCCTCGACGACATCGGGGTGCTGCGGGGGGTCGGCCGCCGGTTGTGGAAGTCGTCGGGGCTGCTGGCGTAGCGGGGCGGGCGGCGGGTCGGCCCACTCGGTGGGTCCGGTGGGCGTGCCACCCCGGCAGGACCGGGCGGGCGGCCCACTCGGTGGGTCCGGTGGGCGCCCCACGCCGGCAGGACCGGGCGGGCGGCCCACTCTGCGGGGCCGGCGGGCGCCCCACCCCGGCAGGACCGGGCGGGCGGCCCACTCTGCGGGTCCGGCGGGCGCCCCACCCCGGCAGGACCGGGCGGGGCGTCGTGAGGTCACTGCTCAGGGCCAGGGCGCGGCCGAGCCGACCACCGAGGCGGCCCGGATCACCGCCCCCGGCCTCCCGCACGGGACGCCGGGCGGTGCCAGAGGCCGTGTCGCGCGGCCCCGGCCCTTCACCCGCGAGAAGGCGCTCCGCGCACCCGCCCCGTTCTCCGCTACGCAGCCCCCCGGCCCCCCGATTACCCTGCGGAGCATGACTCCAGCCGCCCCCACCCCCGCCTACCGGCGACTCAGCGTCGAGGAACGCCGCAGTCAGCTGCTCACCTCCGCGTTGGGCCTCTTCGCCCACCGCGCCCCGGAGGAGGTGTCCCTCGACGACGTGGCGGAGGCGGCCGGGGTCTCGCGGCCCCTGGTGTACCGGTACTTCCCGGGCGGCAAGCAGCAGCTCTACGAGGCCGCCCTGCGCTCCGCCGCCGACGAGCTCCAGCACTGCTTCGACGAGCCCCGCGAGGGCCCCCTCCTCCCCCGGCTGTCCCGCGCCCTCGACCGCTACCTCGCCTTCGTCGACGAGCACGACACCGGCTTCAGCGCCCTCCTCCAGGGCGGCAGCGTCGTGGAGACCTCACGCACCACCGCCATCGTCGACGGCGTCCGCCGCGTCGCCGCCGAGCACATCCTCAGCCACCTGGGCGTCACCGGCCCCGGCCCGAGCCTGCGCATGACCATCCGCATGTGGATCACGGCCGTCGAGGCGTGTTCGCTCATCTGGCTCGACGAGGACAAGCGACCCCCCGCCGGGGAGCTGCGCGACTGGCTGGTCGAGCAGTTCATGGCGATGCTGACCGTGACCGCCCGCCGCGACCCGCAGACCGACGCCCTGGTCCGGGCGCTCGCCGAGGATGTCTGACACTGGTCCCGTGAGAAGCGAAGAGACCCCCTTCGAGGGCGGGCCCATGGACGGCAGGGCCCTGCCCGTCCTCCTCGGCATCACCGGCCACCCGCCCAAGACGTACCGCATCCCCGTCCCGGACCCCGACGGCGGGCCGGACACCGTGCTCGTCTACTGCCGTGTCCCCCGGGGCCCGGGCAAGGTGGGCCTGACCAACCGCTGGAAGTACGAGTACGCCCCGGAAGGGGTCCCGCCCCGCCGGCTCAACTGGCCCTGGTCGAAACCGGACACCACACCCCCCGGCAAGCCAGACGCCACGCCGCCCGGCAAGCCGGAGGACGCCGACGGGTGAACCCGTTGCGCCGAACCGCGCACACCCACCGCGCGCACCGCGCGCACACGCCTGATCCTCACGATGTCCGGCGGCACCACGCCGCCCCCGCAACGGAGGTGATGGCATGTCAGGAAAGCTTCTGCGTCTGGTCTGCATCGCGGCGACGGCGGCCGGAACCGTCCTGGCACCCGTCCCGGCCGTGGCCGTGCCCGAGCCGGACACGGAACAGCGCGACATCGCCGGGCTTCTGACGGATCTTCGGTCGCTGTACCGGAAGGCCGAGGAGGCCACCGAGGCCTACAACGCCACCGAGGAGAAACTGAAGAGGCAGCGCGCCGAGACCGACCGTCTGGACCGGGCCCTCGCCCGCGCCCGGCTCTCCCTGCACGACAGCCGGGGCGCGGCCGGCCGGCTGGCCCGGCAGCAGTACCAGAGCAGCACCGCCATCTCCCCGTACGTACGCCTGCTCCTGGCCCGCGACCCGCAGCGCGCGGTCGAGCAGGGCCATGTGATCGGCCGGATCGCACGGGAGCGGGCGGACACCACCGGCCGGCTGACCGGCCACGAGCACAAGGCCCAGGAACTGGCCCGCAAGGCCCGCAAGGCCCTCGACGAGCAGCTCGCCCTCACCGAACGGCGCGGGAAGGAACGGGACGAGGTCCGCTCCCGCCTCCACGACGTCGAGGAAGCGCTCGCCTCCGTCGGCCCCGACCGGCTCACCGCCCTGGCCGAGTTCGAGCGGAACGGCGTCACGAAGGCGCAGGAGAAGTTCATGACGTCCGGCGCGCTCGGCCCCGCCGGGAGCAGCGGCGTCCGCACCCCGTCGGCCGGAGGAGCCCGGGCCGTGCGCTACGCCGTGCGGCAGCTCGGCAAGCCGTACGAGTGGGGCGCCGAGGGCCCGCGGGCGTACGACTGCTCGGGGCTGACCTCGCGGGCCTGGGCCGCGGCAGGGACGCCCATCCCCCGGACCAGCCAGGAGCAGTGGGAGCGGCTCGAGCGGATCCCGCTGGACGAGCTGCGCCCTGGCGACCTGGTGCTGTACTTCCCCGAGGCCACGCACGTCGCGCTGTACCTCGGGGACGGCATGGTCGTCCAGGCGCCCCGTCCCGGCGCGAAGGTGAAGGTGTCACCCATCGCGGCCAACCCGGTCCTGGGCGCGGTACGGCCGGACCCGGACGGGGAGCCCCTGTGGCATTACGAGCCGCCGGAGCTCCCCGAGGGCGCCACGGACGGCTCGGACGAGGGCTATGAGGGCGACGGGAGCGAGGCCGGCGATGCCGCGGGCGATGCCGGCGATACGGGGGACGCGGACGACAAGGGGGACTATGCGGCGCCCGCGCCCGACACCTCGGTCAGGTAGGCCTGCGTCTTCGCCGGGTCGTAGAAGAAGTTCTCGAAGTCGGCCGGGTCGTTGAAGCCGTTGGCGAAGCGGTCGGCGACCGGCTGGATCTCACCGGCGGCGCCGATGAGGTTCAGAATGTGCTCCGGCGGCGGCGCGAGCATCGCATTGGTCCACTTGGTGACGTGCTGGGCGGTGTCCCAGTAGCGGTCGAAGGTGGCCCGCATCCACTCCTCGTCGAACGGCTTGTCGCCGTGCTCGACGATCGCGGAGAGGTACGCGGCGGCGCACTTGGACGCCGAGTTGGAGCCCTGCCCGGTGATCGGGTCGTTGGCGACGACCACGTCGGCGACGCCGAGGACCAGCCCGCCGCCCGGGAGGCGGCCGACGGGGTTGCGGACGGTGGGGGCGTAGCGCCCGGCCAGCGTGCCTCCGGCGTCGGTGAGTTCGACCTTGGTGGCCCGCGCGTACTCCCAGGGGACGTACCGCTCCATGAGTTCCAGGGTCAGGGAGAGGTGCTCCGCGGGGTCCTTCACACCGTTGAAGGCGTCGAGCGGGCCGCCGGGTATGCCCTCCCAGAACAGGATGTCGGCGCGGCCGGAGGTGGTCAGGCAGGGCATGACGAACAGTTCGCCGACGCCCGGGACGAGATTGCAGCGGACCGCTTCGGTGCCGGGGTGCTCGGGACGCGGGCCGAGGCCGTGGACGTACGCCACGGCCAGCGCGCGCTGCGGCTCGCTGTAGGGGGAGCGCTCCGCGTCGCGGCCGAACATCTGGACGAGCTCGCCCTTGCCGGCCGCGACGAGCACCAGGTCGTAGGTGCGGGAGAAGTAGTCGAGGTCGCCGACGGCCGCGCCGTGGATGACGAGCTGGCCGCCGCGCTGGGCGAACGTCTCCATCCAGCCGGCCATCTTCACGCGCTGGTCGACCGACTGGGCGAATCCGTCGAGCTTGCCCAGCCAGTCGATGGCACGGGCGGACGGGCCCTCGGCCCAGGAGCCGGGGGCGGCGACCGAGACGCCGAGTCCTTCGATCTTCGGGGCCTGGGACTCCCAGAAGTTCAGCTGGAGATCGCGCTCGTGCTGGAGTGCCGTGTGGAACATGCACTGCGTGGACATGACCCGGCCGGTGCGGATCTCGTCCGCCGTCCGGTTGGACATCAGGGTGACCTCGTACCCCTGTGACTGGAGGCCGAGGGCGATCTGGAGCCCGGACTGACCGGCTCCGACGACGAGTATCTTCCGCATGCGGGCTGTCCTCTACTCGGGGGTTTCGTCGAGCGCGTGGCCCACGAGGGCCAGGAGGGTCTCGATCACGGAGATCCGGCGACGCGCGTCCATGATCATGACAGGTATGTGTCGCGGGATGGTCAAGGCCTCCCGCACGTCCTCCGGCTCGAACAGCTCGCTGCCGTCGAAGTGGTTGACCGCGACCACGTACGGCAGCCCGGAGCTCTCGAAGTAGTCCAGGACGGGGAAGCAGTCCTTCAGACGGCGGGTGTCGGCCAGGACGACGGCGCCGATCGCGCCGCGCACGATGTCGTCCCACATGAACCAGAACCGCTGCTGGCCCGGCGTGCCGAACAGGTAGAGCACCAGGTCGTCGTCGAGCGTGATGCGCCCGAAGTCCATGGCGACGGTGGTGGTGGTCTTGCCGGGCGTGGCGGTGAGGTCGTCGGTCGCCTCGCTCGCCTCGGTCATCAGCGCCTCGGTCTGCAGGGGCGTGATCTCCGAGACGGCGGTGACCAGGGTGGTCTTGCCGACGCCGAAGCCGCCCGCCACCACGATCTTCGTGGCGATCGGGGCACGGGTGCGGTCCGTCTCCCAGGCGTGCATGCTCTCGCCGGGCTGGACGAACGGGGATGAACCAGATACGCCGTGAGCGGCGTCAGAGACGACGGAGTCCACTCAGCACCCTTTCCAGCAGAGCGCGGTCCGGGCGGCCCGTGCCATGGCCGGTGCCCGTTCCGTACACACGGATCTTTCCCTGGTCCGCGAGGTCGCTCAGGAGCACGCGGACCACGCCGAGCGGCATCTTCAGCAGCGCGGCGATCTCGGCCACCGTACGCATCCGGCGGCACAGTTCGACGATGGCCCGCAGCTCCGGCATGACGCGGGTGGAGAGGTTGCCGTTCGTCAGTTCCCTGCGCTCCTCCGGGGCGTCCAGCGCGGCCGTGCTCGCCACGAACGTCTCCACGAGGAGGACGTGGCCGAACCGGGTGCGGCCGCCGGTGAGCGAGTAGGGGCGGACCCGGGCGGGTTTGCGGTCACCGCCGCGGACCGGGAGGTGGTGCTTGGGCGTACTGCTCATCGGGCACTCCCCGTCGTCTGGGACTCCTCCAGGGATTTGCGGAGTTCGCTGCGGAGTTCGGGCGTCAGCACATGGCCGGCCCGGCCGACGAACAGGGCCATGTGATAGGCCACGACGCTCATGTCGCAGTCCGCGGAGCCGTGGACGCCGAGCAGCGAGCCGTCGCTGATCGACATCACGAACAGGCTGCCCTCGTCCATCGCGATCATCGTGTGCTTGACCCCGCCGAAGTCCATCAGCTTCGCGGCGCCGATGGTGAGGCTGCCGATGCCGGAGACGATGGTGGCCAGGTCGGCGGCGGAGCCGCGCGGCCCGGTGCGCCGGGTCCCGGCGGCGTGCAGGGCCGCCCTCGCCTCCTTGTTGCGGGTGTCGTCGGAGGAGAGCAGGAGCAGTCCGTCGGACGAGACGACAGCGACCGAGAGGATGCCGGGCACCTCCTCGACCAGATTGGTCAGCAGCCAGTGCAGGTTGCGGGCCTCACTGCTCAGTCCGATCAGTCCGAAGGTACTGGGAGCGGTCAACTGCTTGCCTCCTCGACTGTGCCCCCCGTGGCTTCTTCGGATTCAGCTGGTCCTGCGGTGCCGGTGGCCGGCCGCTGGTGCGAGGCCGTCCTCTCGGCGATCTCCGCCTCCACGTCGCGGTAGCCGGCCTGCGCCCCCTGGCGGAAGCCGCCGAGACGGCGGCGCAGGGCATCGGCGTCGACGGAGCCGCTGCGCTGGCGCGGGGCGGTGGTCGATGCGGTGATCTTCGGAGTGCGCTTGGGGAGGCCCTTGTCGGTGACGCGGTCCTCCTCCTCGTCGGGAGCGCGCTCGTGCTCCGGGCTCTCGTCCGCGTCCGCATCACCCTTGCGGGGTGCGTCCTCGGGTGCGAGCGGGCTCCGAGGGCCGGTCCCGCCCTCGGCTGCCGCCGTCTCGCCCCGGGCCGGGTCCGGCGCCCCCTGCTGCGCCGGGATGAGCAGTTCCATCGTGGTTTCCGCGGGGGACTCCACGGGTGCCGCGCTTCCGGCCGGTTCGGCGTCCGCGGCGGGTTCGGCGGGCACCGGTTCGGTGGGTGCCACCGGTTCCGGGGATGCCACCGGTTCCGGGGATGCCACCGGTTCCGCGGGTGCCGTCGTTTCCGCGGGTGCCACCGGTTCCAGGGATGCCACCGGTTCCGCCGGTGCCGTCGGTTCCGCGAGTGCCGCCCGTTCCGCGGGTGCTTGCGGCTCGGCCTGGGCCGCCGGTACGGCCGCCTCGGCCGTTCCCGTCACCGCAGCCGCCTCCGTCGCCTCGGCCGGTTTCCGCTCCCCGGCCGGTTCCGATTCCCCGGCCGGTTCCGATTCCCCGGCCGGTTCCGATTCCCCGGCCGGTTCCGATTCCCCTGGCGGTTCCGGCTCCCCTGCCGGTTCCGGGTGCTGGACGGCACCGGTGCTCTCCGTGGTCTCGTCCCGCTGCACCGCCTTCTCCGCCAGGGCGACCAACGGGTCGTCACCGGCCGTGCGGCCGGGCAGCACGTTGGAGTTGGCCTCGGCGTCGGCACCCGGGAAGGAGAAGGAGTGGGTCGCGCCGGCCGGGGTGCCGGAGGTCGGAACGGCCACGGGCGGGGCGGCGGCGAGGAGCGTGCGGGGCAGGACGACGACCGCCGCGACACCGCCCTGCTTCTGCTCGCGCAGCTGGACGCGCACGCCGTGGCGGTGGGCGAGCCGGGCCACGACGTACAGGCCGAGGCCCAGACCGTCCTCGCCCTCCTGGTCGTACGGCGCCTCGGGGTCGAAGTCGGTGAGGCGGGAGTTGAGGCGCTGCAGCCGTTCCTCGGTCATGCCGATGCCCTCGTCCTGGACGGAGAGCATGACCTCGCCGTTCTCCAGCAGCCAGCCGGAGATCTCGACGGGCAGGTCGGGCGGGGAGAACGAGGTGGCGTTCTCCATGAGTTCGGCCAGCAGATGGGAGAGGTCGTCGGCGGCGAACCCGGCGATGTGCGCGTGCGGTGGCAGCGCGGCGATCCCGACCCGCTCGTACCGCTCGATCTCGCTCACCGCGGCACGTACGACGTCCACCAGCGGCACCGGCCCGGCGGCGTGCTGGACGTGCTCGGTGCCGGCGAGGACCAGGAGGTTCTCGCTGTGCCGGCGCATGACCGTCGCGAAGTGGTCGAGCTTGAACAGCGTGGCGAGCCGGTCCGGGTCCTGCTCGCGTTCCTCCAGGTTCTCGATCACGGCCAGTTGCCGCTCGACCAGGCCGAGGGTGCGCAGCGCGAGGTTGACGAACGTCCCGCCGATGGCCGTGCGCAGCCGCTCCAGCTGGGCGGCGGACTCGGCGAGTTCGCCGCGCAGTTCCTCACGTGCGTCGGCCATCTTCTGGCGCTGGCCGACGAGGTGCTTGCGGTCGGACTCCAGCGTGGTGATGCGCTCGGTGAGGGCGGCCGTGTGCGCGTGCAGGGCGTTGACGGAGCGGACGACCTGGGCGAACTCGTCGTTGCGGCCGGTGAACTTCACCGGCTCCTCGGCCGCCGGGTCGTCGGCCTCGGCGAGGCGCTTGGACCCCAGGCGCAGGACCGCGAGGGGGCGGGTGAGGCTGCGCGCCATGCCCGTGGCGACACCGACGGCGAGCAGCATGAGCGCGCCGAGGACGGCGATGCGGATCTCCAGCGCGGTGACGTCGTCGTCGCGCAGCGCCTCCAGGTCCTTGGTACGCCGGTCGTAGAGGGCCGACTCCACGCCGCGCATCAGGTCCACACGGGCGGACAGGGCCGCGTCGAGCTCCTTGGTGCTGGTGGCGAGGTCGCTGCGGGAGAGTGTCGGCTGGTCGGTCAGGGCGGCGAGGTACTTGTCGGCGGAATTGACCTCGGTGCCGGTGACCGTGGAGTCGAAGGAGGCGCGGGCCGGCTCGGGGGCGATGCCGCGGAAGTCGGCCAGGGCCGCGTCGGAGCGCAGCCGGGCCTGCTGGGCGGCGGCGCTCAGGAGGTCGCGGCGGCGGGTGTCGGCGTCCGAGGAGGTGCTGGTCTCGGTCGGCAGGCCGGTGAGGGGATCGATGACCGTCTGGGTGCTGCTCGGCACGCTGAGCGCGGCGAGCAGCAGCCCGCGGGCCGCGGCGGCCTGCTGGACGGCGGAATCGAGCTCGGCCAGGGCGTAACCGCCGTCACCCGCGCGCGGCGGCGTCTGCTGCGCCAGCCGCTCGGCGAGGCGGTGGAGTTCGGTGATGGTAATGGAGTACGCCTGGTGCGCTTCGAGGGCGCTGCTCTTGCCGGTGAGCGCCGCCCTGCGCACGGCCGCTATGGCGTCGAGGTCCGAGCGGAGCGAAGCGGGGGTGTCGGTGTCGGACCGCAGTTCCTCGACCTGCCGGTCCACCCGGGCGCTGCGCTGTTCGGAGGGCGCCTTGGTCTTGGGGCGCCCGGCCGCGATGTAGGAGGTGACGTCGTCCCGCTCGTCGGCGAGGGAGTGTGCGAGGGTCAGCGCGTCCTGGGTCTGCTCCGCGAGCGTCACCAGTTCCTGGGAGTCGTGGAGTTGTCCGGAGGCGGCCAGGACGGACGGGGTGCCGGCGGCGGCGATGGCCGCGGCGACCACGGCCACGGCGACGATCAGCCGATTGCGTACGTGGGTGGGGCGGCCCTTGCCGGTGGGGGGCGTCGGCTCAGCGCCCTGAACAGGGGCCGTCTGCTTGCCTGTGCGACGAGGCCGCGTCTTCTGCACCGGTGCTCGCATTCCTGATTCGTGAACCCTTGGGCCCGGATGACGCTCCGTCAACTGGTGCGTACTCCCGGTACACTTCCCGACCCTCCCAGCGCCGGTGGGCAGCGCACGCGCATCACCTGACCCGCCACCCGAAGGAGTGAACCTCGGACGGGAGTTGAGGGGCAAGTTCCGCAAGCTTGCGCAGCGGACTTGCGCAGCTCGCTGGTTGGACGACGGGGACGGCCGGTGGCAGTATTCGCCACCACGCCTTCCCGGAACAAATCATTCCAGCCCAAACCCGGCGTCCGGCCTGCGTCGCCGCGTCGGCCTCGCGCCCCTTGTCGGCCCTTTGCGGGCCCTGTGAAGGGCTCGTGCAGACTGGCCGGATGCGAACCGAACTCGCCTCGGAGCCGGGAGACGCCGACCGCCCCAACGAGGACTTCGCCAGTGTCGGACTACCGGCCTCGGGACAGGGCGGTTCGGTCGTCGTCCTGGACGGGGTCACGCCACCGAGGACCGGGACGGGTTGTCTGCATTCCGTCCCCTGGTTCACCGCGCGCCTCGGTGGGGCACTGACCGAACTGACCGTTTCACTCCCGGATGTCCCCCTGGTCGACGCCTTGTCCCGCGCCATCGCGCGTACCTCCGAGGCACACGCCGCAACCTGTGACCTTTCTCACCCCCGGACGCCTCAGGCCACGGTGGTGGCGGCCCGCTGGAATCCGGACACGGTGGAGTACCTGGTCCTGTCGGACTCGGCCCTTCTCCTGGAGTCCCCGGACGGTGGGGTGACGCCCGTCCTCGACGACCGGCTGGCCCTGCTCCCCCGCTCGGCGCTGGCGACGGACGCGCTGGTGGACTCCACGCTCCGCAACAGGGAGGGCGGCTTCTTCACGGCGGCCGCGGACCCTTCGGTGGCCCGCCGAGCGGTGACCGGCACCCTGCCCCGCAGCGAGGTGCGCGCCCTGGCCGCGCTGACGGACGGTGCCACCCGCTGGGTGGAGCGGTTCGAGGAGGGCGACTGGGCGGACTGCTTCCACGTCGTCCGCAAGGAGGGTCCGCAGGTACTGCTGGACCGGGTCCGGGCACGGGAACGGTCGGAGGACGCCGTGACCTCGCCGGGCAGGGGCAAGAGGCACGACGACGCGACCGTGGTGTTCGTCGAGTTCTAGTCGGGTTACAGGGGGTGTCCGGTCTACTTCTCCATGCCGCGGTTGAGCTGGTGCAGCAGTCGGGCCAGTTCGGTGACCTCGCGGGAGTCCCAGCCGGCCAGGCGGCCGGCGTAGCGGGCGCGGCGGGCCTCCCGGACCCGGCGGACGCGGTGGTGGCCCTCCTCGGTGAGGGCGACGAGCCAGGCGCGTCCGTCGGCGGGGTCGGGCTCGCGCGCGACCAGTCCGAGGTCCTCCAGGGCGCGCAGCTGGCGGGACATCGTCGCCTTGCCGACCCCGATGTAGGCGGCGAGCTCGGTGGCCCGCTGCTTTCCGCACTCGTCCAGCCGGACCAGCAGACCGTACGCGGACGACTCCAGGTCGGGGTGGACCTCGCGGGCCATCTCGCCCTGGCTGGCCCGGGCGCGCCGCAGCAGCACGGTCAGCTCGCGCTCCAGCGCCAGGAAGGCGGGCTGATCCACCCCGCTTCCGGCCACACCGGCGTCGCGGTGTCCGTCGTCGTTGCCGCCCTCGTGCACGTCAGCCCCTGCCTCGGTCGTCGCCCGGCCGTGAGAATGCCGGTGATGGGATTTTCCGCCATCTGCCGTGATCACCGCAGTTCGGCAAGTATTCCGCAGGTCAGGGCGCTCCTGTCCACACGGCCACCCCATCGTGAAGGCCCGGGCCTCCCTCACGGGAACCCGGGCCTCCTTCATCCGGCCACGTCCTCCCCCAGTGCCTAAAGCCTGGGAGGTGCCCCCATCGCCGCGACCGGAACCTCCGGCGCCGCCTCGCTCGTCGCGGGCGCGAGCGCCAGTTCCAGGACCTGGCGGACGTCGGTGACGGCGTGGACGTCGAGCTTGTCCAGCACCTCCGCCGGGACGTCGTCCAGGTCGGGTTCGTTGCGCTTGGGAATGATCACCGTGGTGACACCGGCCCGGTGCGCCGCGAGCAGCTTCTGCTTCACACCTCCGATCGGCAGGACCCGCCCGGTCAGCGAGACCTCACCGGTCATCGCCACGTCCGTGCGGACCAGCCGTCCGGACAGCAGCGACGCGAGGGCCGTGGTCATCGTGATGCCGGCGCTCGGGCCGTCCTTGGGGACCGCGCCCGCCGGGAAGTGGATGTGCACGCCCCGGTCCTTCAGGTCCCCCACCGGCAGTTCGAGCTCGGCGCCGTGGGAGCGCAGGAAGCTCAGCGCGATCTGCGCGGACTCCTTCATCACCTCTCCCAGCTGACCGGTCAGGGTCAGTCCGGCCGCGCCCGTCTCCGGATCGGCCAGCGACGCCTCGACGTACAGCACGTCACCACCCGCCCCGGTCACCGCGAGCCCGGTGGCCACGCCCGGCACGGACGTCCGCCGCTCGGCCGGGTTCTGGGCGGACTCGGGCACGTGGTGCGGCCGGCCGATCAGGTCACGCAGGTCCTCGTCCCGGACGGTGAACGGCAGCTCACGCTCGCCCAGTTCGTGCTGGGCCGCGATCTTGCGCAGCAGCCGTGCGACGGACCGCTCCAGGGTGCGGACCCCCGCCTCGCGCGTGTACTCGCCGGCGAGCTTGCGCAGCGCGCCCTCGTCGATGGTCACCTCGTCCTGGTCGAGTCCGGCCCGCTCCAGTTGGCGCGGCAGCAGGTGATCGCGGGCGATGACGACCTTCTCGTCCTCGGTGTAGCCGTCCAGGCGGACGATCTCCATCCGGTCGGCCAGAGCCTCCGGGATCGCCTCCAGGACGTTGGCCGTGGCCAGGAAGACGACGTCCGACAGGTCCAGCTCGACCTCCAGGTAGTGGTCCCGGAAGGTGTGGTTCTGCGCGGGGTCGAGCACTTCCAGGAGGGCGGCGGCCGGGTCGCCCCGGAAGTCGGAGCCCACCTTGTCGATCTCGTCGAGCAGCACGACCGGGTTCATCGACCCGGCCTCCTTGATGGCCCGGACGACCCGGCCCGGCAGGGCGCCGACGTACGTACGCCGGTGACCGCGGATCTCGGCCTCGTCGCGGACGCCGCCGAGGGCGACGCGCACGAACTTGCGGCCCATGGCGTGGGCGACGGACTCGCCCAGGCTGGTCTTGCCGACGCCGGGCGGTCCGACGAGCGCGAGCACGGCACCGCCGCGCCGCCCGCCGACCACGCCCAGACCCCGGTCGTCACGGCGCTTGCGTACCGCCAGGTACTCGGTGATGCGTTCCTTCACGTCCTCCAGTCCGGAGTGCTCGGCGTCCAGGACCGCCTTGGCGCCCCGGATGTCGTAGGCGTCCTCGGTGCGCTCGTTCCACGGCATCTCCAGGACCGTGTCGAGCCAGGTGCGGATCCAGGAGCCCTCGGGCGACTGGTCGGAGGACCGCTCCAGCTTGTCGACCTCCTTGAGGGCGGCCTCGCGGACCTTCCCGGGCAGATCGGCGGCCTCCACGCGGGTGCGGTAGTCGTCGGACTCCTCGCCCTCCTGCTCGCCGTTGAGCTCGCGCAACTCCTTGCGGACGGCTTCCAGCTGGCGCCGCAGCAGGAACTCGCGCTGCTGCTTGTCGACGCCCTCCTGGACGTCCTTGGCGATGGACTCGGCCACGTCCTGCTCGGCGAGGTGGTCGCGCAGTTGCTGCGTGGCGAGCTTGAGCCGGGCCACCGGGTCGGCGGTCTCCAGCAGCTCGACCTTCTGGTCGGTGGTCAGGAACGGCGAGTAGCCGGAGTTGTCGGCGAGCGCCGAGACGTCGTCGATGGCCTGGACCCGGTCGACGACCTGCCAGGCGCCGCGCTTGCGCAGCCATGCGGTGGCGAGGGCCTTGTACTCCTTGACCAGTTCGGCGACCTGCCCGGGATAGGGGTCTCCCCTGTTCGAACGAAGTTGAGAACTTGGGGAAGGCTCCGGCACGGCCTCGTCGACGCTGGTGCCCTCCACCCAGAGGGCGGCGCCGGGGCCGGTCGTCCCCGCACCGATGCGCACCCGGCCCCGGCCCCGGATCAGCGCACCGGGGTCGCCGTCGGCCAGCCGGCCGACCTGCTCGACGGTGCCGAGCACACCGGTGTTCGCGTACGTCCCGTCGATGCGTGGCACCAGGAGTACCCGGGGCTTTCCGGGCGTTGTCCGGGCAGCGGCCTGGGCGGCCTCCACCGCGGCACGGACCTCGGAATCGCTCAGGTCCAGCGGGACCACCATCCCGGGCAGCACGACCTCTCCGTCGAGCGGCAGCACGGGCAGGGTGAGCGGTGTGGACGTCGAAGCCATGATCTCCCCTTCGGCAGTCAAGTTGAGCTATGTCGACTCAATGCTTGGGTGGTGCCGGTTGTTCCCGGCTCGTTGTTCGCTGTCAGCGATCACCCGTGACGCCGGGAGCCGAAGGCCGCGTAAGGTCCCCCCAAGTAAGGGATGACAACATCGCGCACTCATTACGGGGGGGGATGGCATGGACGGAACCGTGCAGGCCTGGGTGAACGGATGGGTCGTGTCGCGCGGGGCCGCTCCACCCCTGGCCGAGCCGTGGGGCTGGACCATCGACATGGGGATGTACGGCCACGTCACACGGCATGTGTTCGGCGCGACGGGCGAGAGCCTCGACGAGACGACCGTCCGCAAGGTGGCCGGCGGGGTGACCGGCCGGGGTGTGTGGCTGAAGGCCTTCCGGGACCCCTCGGTGGTCTCCGGCTGGCTCGACGACACCTGGTGGATCGATCCCGAGCCCGGCTGTCTGATGACGGTCCCCCTGAAGGCGGGCGGCGCTCCGGTCGTCCCCGAGGGCTTCCGGCTGCGCGCGTGGTCGCGCGGTGGGGTGACCCGGCTGATGGTGGCCGCGCCGGACGGGTCGCTGGCGGCCCGCGGACAGGTCACCCCGACGGGCGAGACCGCCGTCGTCGACCAGATCGAGACGGCCCCCGAGCACCGCCGCAAGGGTCTGGGCAGCCTCGTCGTGCGGACGTTGCAGAACGCCGCCGCCCGGCAGGGAGCCCGGACCGGGGTCCTGGCCGACACCCCCGCGGGCCGAGGTCTCTACGAGGCGCTGGGCTGGGAGATGGTGGCCCCGCTGACCAGCGCCAAGCACGGACCGCCGACCTCCGCCCGGGCCTGAGCCGTCGACCTCCGCCCGGGCCTGAAGGGCCTCGCGGTCAGCCCCCGGCCGGGCCGAGGCGCGTCGCGTACCACCGCCGGACCACCGGCCAGGTCGCGATCCCGATACCCAGGGCGATCGGATGCCCCCAGTTCGTCAGCGGGTCGGTGAAGGCGAGCAGGTCCTGGAGCAGCATCCAGCCGAAGCCGGCCAGCAGCGGCAGGCGTGGCCACAGCGGCAGCAGGCCCGCCAGAGCGCCGATACCGGCGGCGACGCCGAAGCTGACGCCGTAGTCGAGGCGGTGCAGGGAGCTGTGGGGCAGATGCCCGGCCAGGACCGCGACGCCCACCGGGACCTCGGTCGCGAGGGTGGCCGACACGTGCCCGAGCAGGAAGACGCCGGCCGTGCGCACGGCCCCGATCCGTCGTTCCAGCGCGGTCAGCACCAGCACGAAGGCGAGGGCGAACGGCGAGGTCACCCCGCCCGCGACCCACAGCGCGCTGCCGATCAGCACCAGTCCCGGCGTGCGCGCCAGGTGCGTCACATCCGTGCTGGAGCCCTGGAGCAGGGCGTGCACCAGAGCCGGGTTCGCGTAGGCGGCGATCAGCGAGGTCAGGCAGAGGGCGAGCGCGTATCCGAAGGTGAACGGCGTCCCGGTGGGAGTGGGCAGCAACCGCCAGGGGCGCGGTGACCGCCGCGGCGCCGCCGCCGCCGGGGTGGCCTCCCACAGCGCCGCGTCCACCGGCTCGCGCGTACTGCGCTGCCGCGGCACCCCGTCCAGCAGCCCGGACACCTCCCGCACGGGCGCACCCGTCGGCGTCGGTGTGACCGTCCCGTGGGGCGGCGCGGCGCGTTCCACGACGGGCGCTCCTTTCCCTCATGTCCTTCATATCCCTCGTGTCCCAGCCTTCGCACCGGGCCCTCCGCTGTCTGTGACCCGCGCCACGCGAGAGCGGATTCACAGCAACCCGAAAGCCTCGCCCCGCGTCCCCTCCCGGGACCACAGCCGAATAGCGAGGCGCCGCACCCTCCTCTCCTGCCAGGATGTCCCCATGCCTACCCCTTACGACATGCCCGATGTACTGGACCGTCGCGAGGGCCCGCACGGTGAGGTGGTGCTGCGGCGGCACGACGATCGACTGGAGATCATCTCCAACGGCTGTTTCCTGATGGACACCTCCGACGGCCGCTCGGAGCGGCGGCTGGTCGACGCGGCACTCGGCGCCCTGGCCGGCCGGGACCGCCCCGACGTCCTGATCGGCGGCCTCGGCGTCGGCTTCTCCCTGGCGCACGCCGCCGCGGACCCGCGCTGGGGCGGGATCACGGTGGTGGAACGCGAGCACGCGATCGTCGAGTGGCACCTCGACGGCCCGCTCTCCGCGATCTCCGCCCAGGCCTTGGCGGACCCTCGCACGACCATCGTCGAAGCCGATCTCGTCGCCCACGTCAATGAGACATCCGACACGTACGACGCCCTGTGCCTCGACATCGACAACGGGCCGGACTGGACCGTCACGGAGGGCAACGGACATCTGTACCGGGAGGCCGGACTGGCAAGCTGCGCAAGGGTGTTGAGACCCGGCGGGGTTCTCGCCGTCTGGTCCGCCCAGCCGTCTGCGGAATTCGAGGAAACTTTGCGGAATGCCGGGTTCCGGCAGGTGCGTACCGAAGAGATCCCGGTTGCCCGGGGCGTTCCGGACGTCGTGCACCTCGCCATCAGCCCTGGATAGCAAAGGTGTACTGACTCCCCGTACGCTGCTCCCCTGACGCCGATCATTCAAGCGTCAATCGCAACCATGCGCAGGCATAGCCAGTCAGAAGGAATCACCCCACTGATTCCGGGAAAGCACACCCCAGGGGCGGGCGATGGAGCAGACACAGACCTCCCACAACGGTTCGGCGACGGCTACTCCGGGCGCACAGCGCCGGGTCCTGGTGGTCGAGGACGACGCGACGATCGTGGACGCCATCGCGACCCGCCTGCGAGCCGAGGGATTCCTCGTGCAAACGGCGGGTGACGGCCCGTCCGCGGTCGACACGGCCGAGGCGTGGCAGCCCGACCTGCTGATCCTCGACATCATGCTGCCCGGCTTCGACGGCCTGGAGGTCTGCCGGCGCGTACAGGCCGCCCGTCCGGTGCCGGTGATGATGCTCACCGCGCGCGACGACGAGACCGACATGCTGGTCGGGCTCGGCGTCGGCGCCGACGACTACATGACCAAGCCGTTCTCGATGCGGGAGCTGGCGGCGCGCGTGCACGTCCTGCTGCGCCGGGTGGAGCGGGCCGCCATCGCGGCGGCCACCCCCCGCTCCGGCATCCTGCGCCTGGGCGAACTGGAGATCGACCACGCCCAGCGCCGGGTCCGGGTGCGCAGCGAGGACGTCCACCTCACGCCCACCGAGTTCGACCTGCTGGTGTGCCTGGCGAACACCCCGCGCGCGGTGCTCTCCCGTGAGCAGTTGCTCGCCGAGGTCTGGGACTGGGCGGACGCCTCCGGCACCCGCACGGTCGACAGCCACATCAAGGCGCTGCGCCGGAAGATCGGCGCCGAGCGGATCCGCACGGTGCACGGCGTGGGTTACGCGCTGGAGACGCCGACGCCATGAGCGGCGGGCCGGCCGGACGGAGAAACCCCGGGGAGCCGGATCCCTGGGGCGGGGTGAGCCCGTTCTCGATCAAGACCAAGCTGGGCGCGCTGGTCGTCATCTCGGTGCTGATCACCACAGGTCTGTCGGTGATCGCGGTGCACACGAAGACGGAACTGCGCTTCATCACGGTCTTCTCGATGATCGCCACGCTTCTCATCACGCAGTTCGTGGCCCATTCACTCACCGCGCCCCTGGACGAGATGACGGCGGTGGCCCGTTCCATCTCGCAGGGCGACTACACCCGCAGGACGCGGGAGAACCGCCGTGACGAGCTGGGCGACCTGGCCGTGACGATCAACGCCATGGCCGACGAGCTGGAGGCCCAGGACAGCCAGCGCAAGGAACTCGTGGCGAATGTCTCGCACGAGCTGCGCACGCCCATCGCGGGCCTGCGCGCGGTGCTGGAGAACATCGTCGACGGCGTCACGCAGGCCGACCCGGAGACGATGCGCACGGCGCTGAAGCAGACCGAGCGGCTCGGGCGGCTGGTGGAGACGCTGCTGGACCTGTCCCGTCTGGACAACGGCGTCGTCCCGCTGAAACAGCGGCGGTTCGAGGTCTGGCCGTATCTGTCCGGTGTGCTGAAGGAGGCCAACATGGTGGCCTCGGTGCGCGCGGGCATCGCCACCGGCTCGGGCAGTCACACCCGTACCGACGTCCATTTGCATCTCGACGTCCATCCGCCCGAGTTGACCGCGCACGCGGACCCGGAACGCATCCACCAGGTCGTCGCCAATCTCATCGACAACGCGGTCAAGCACAGCCCGCCGCACGGCCGGGTGACGGTCAAGGCGCGGCGCGGCCCGCTGCCGGAGTCGCTGGAGCTGGAGGTCCTGGACGAGGGGCCGGGCATTCCGAAGTCCGAGTGGCACCGCGTCTTCGAGCGGTTCAACCGCGGCAGCGCCAAGCGGCCGCAGGGTCCGGGCAGCGACGGTGGCACGGGTCTCGGCCTGGCGATCGCCCGCTGGGCGGTGGACCTGCACGGGGGCCGGATCGGAGTGGCCGAATCCGAGCGTGGTTGCCGGATTCTTGTCACCCTTCCGGGACTGTCATCTCTGCCAAATTGACGTAAAGTTCGAAGCGGAGCCACAAGATCCACGGGCGTCCGCGCTGACAGACACGTGTGATCAGGCACAGGCCCGCGCCATCGGCGCCCGGGGCCGGGCCCCGCCCATCCCTGCTGAAGCGGAACCACGCTTGTTTCCCGCCATTTCAAGGCCCGAAACGCGGTTCCAGATGTGACTTGCACGACGTTGGACGGGCCCGGCCTGACCTTCCCCGTCCGGGGGGCGTAGCCTTGATTCCCGCTGTCCATCATCTTGTGAAGCGGAAGAGGGCGGTTGCCGCCGTGTCGCCACAGTCCCCCAGTAACTCGAGCATCTCGACCGACACCGACCAAGCGGGGAAGAACCCTGCCGCGTCGTTCGGTGCCAACGAGTGGCTCGTCGACGAGATCTATCAGCAGTACCTCCAGGACCCGAATTCGGTAGACCGAGCCTGGTGGGACTTCTTCGCCGACTACAAGCCGGGGGCGGCCGCCGCCTCGGCTCCGGCGGGTACCGCGGCCGCGGGGGCCGCGGGGACCTCCCCCACGCTCGAATCCACTCGCGCGGGGGGACCCCCATCCGCTCAGCCGGCCGCTCCGGCCGCTCCCGCCCAGGCCCCCGCCCCGGCGGCCGAGAAGCCCGCCGCCGCGCCGGCTCCCGCCCCGGCTCCGGCCCCGGCGAAGCCCGCCGCGCAGGCCCCGGCCCAGGCCCCCGCTCCGGCGCAGGCCGCCCCGGCCGCCAAGCCGGCCGCCAAGCCCGCCGCCGCGAAGAAGGCCGAGCCGGCCGCCGAGGCCCCCTCGGGCCCCGAGCAGGTCGTGCTGCGCGGTCCGGCCGCGGCGGTCGCGAAGAACATGAACGCCTCGCTGGAGGTGCCCACGGCCACGTCCGTGCGCGCGGTCCCGGTGAAGCTGCTGTTCGACAACCGCATCGTCATCAACAACCACCTGAAGCGCGCCCGGGGCGGGAAGATCTCCTTCACGCACCTGATCGGCTACGCGATGGTGCAGGCCATCAAGGCCATGCCGTCGATGAACTACTCCTTCACGGAGAAGGACGGCAAGCCGACCCTGGTCAAGCCGGAGCACATCAACTTCGGTCTCGCCATCGACCTGGTCAAGCCCAACGGCGACCGCCAGCTCGTGGTCGCGGGCATCAAGAAGGCCGAGACGCTGAACTTCTTCGAGTTCTGGCAGGCCTACGAGGACATCGTCCGCCGCGCCCGCGACGGCAAGCTCGGCATGGACGACTTCACCGGTGTGACGGTCTCCCTGACCAACCCCGGCGGCCTCGGCACCGTCCACTCCGTGCCGCGCCTGATGCCCGGCCAGTCGGTGATCATGGGCGTCGGCTCCATGGACTACCCGGCGGAGTTCCAGGGCACCTCCCAGGACACGCTGAACAAGCTCGGCATCTCGAAGGTCATGACGCTCACGTCGACCTACGACCACCGGGTGATCCAGGGCGCCGCCTCCGGCGAGTTCCTGCGGATCGTCGCGAACCTCCTCCTCGGGGAGAACGGCTTCTACGACGACGTCTTCGAGGCGCTGCGCATCCCCTACGAGCCGGTCCGCTGGCTCAAGGACATCGACGCGTCGCACGACGACGACGTCACCAAGGCCGCCCGCGTCTTCGAGCTGATCCACTCCTACCGGGTCCGCGGCCACGTCATGGCCGACACCGACCCGCTGGAGTACCAGCAGCGCAAGCACCCCGACCTGGACGTCAACGAGCACGGCCTCACCCTGTGGGACCTGGAGCGCGAATTCGCCGTCGGCGGCTTCGCCGGCAAGTCGATGATGAAGCTGCGCGACATCCTCGGCGTCCTGCGCGACTCGTACTGCCGCACCACCGGCATCGAGTTCATGCACATCCAGGACCCCAAGCAGCGCAAGTGGATCCAGGACCGCGTGGAGCGCCCGCACTCCAAGCCGGAGCGCGAGGAGCAGCTGCGCATCCTGCGCCGGCTGAACGCGGCCGAGGCCTTCGAGACGTTCCTGCAGACGAAGTACGTCGGCCAGAAGCGCTTCTCCCTGGAGGGCGGCGAGTCCGTCATCCCGCTGCTGGACGCCGTTCTGGACTCGGCCGCCGAGTCCCGCCTGGACGAGGTCGTCATCGGCATGGCGCACCGCGGCCGGCTGAACGTCCTCGCCAACATCGTCGGCAAGTCGTACGCCCAGATCTTCCGCGAGTTCGAGGGCAACCTCGACCCGAAGTCGATGCACGGCTCCGGCGACGTGAAGTACCACCTGGGCGCCGAGGGCACCTTCACCGGTCTCGACGGCGAGCAGATCAAGGTCTCCCTGGTCGCGAACCCCTCGCACCTGGAGGCGGTGGACCCGGTCCTGGAGGGCGTCTCGCGCGCCAAGCAGGACATCATCAACAAGGGCGGCACCGACTTCACCGTCCTGCCGGTGGCGATCCACGGCGACGCGGCCTTCGCGGGCCAGGGCGTGGTGGCCGAGACCCTGAACATGTCGCAGCTGCGCGGCTACCGCACCGGCGGCACGGTCCACATCGTCATCAACAACCAGGTCGGCTTCACCGCGGCCCCCGAGTCCTCGCGTTCCTCCATGTACGCGACGGACGTGGCCCGCATGATCGAGGCCCCGATCTTCCACGTGAACGGCGACGACCCGGAGGCCGTGGTCCGCGTCGCGCGGCTCGCCTTCGAGTTCCGCCAGGCGTTCAACAAGGACGTGGTGATCGACCTCATCTGCTACCGCCGCCGCGGTCACAACGAGTCGGACAACCCGGCCTTCACCCAGCCGCTGATGTACGACCTGATCGACAAGAAGCGCTCGGTGCGCAAGCTCTACACCGAGTCCCTCATCGGTCGCGGCGACATCACCCTGGAAGAGGCCGAGCAGGCGCTGCAGGACTACCAGGGCCAGCTGGAGAAGGTCTTCACGGAGGTCCGTGAGGCCACCTCCCAGCCGGCGACGGTCGAGTCCTCGGACCCGCAGGCCGAGTTCCCGGTCGCCGTGAACACCGCGGTGACCACGGAGGTCGTCAAGCGGATCGCCGAGTCCCAGGTCAACATCCCCGACCACATCACCGTCCACCCGCGTCTGCTGCCGCAGTTGCAGCGCCGGGCGGCGATGGTCGAGGACGGCACCATCGACTGGGGCATGGGCGAGACCCTCGCGATCGGCTCCCTGCTGCTGGAGGGCGTCCCGGTCCGCCTGGCGGGCCAGGACTCGCAGCGCGGTACGTTCGGCCAGCGCCACGCGGTCATCATCGACCGCAGCACGGGCGAGGAGTACACGCCGCTGCAGTACCTCTCCGAGGACCAGGCGCGGTTGAACGTCTACAACTCCCTCCTCTCCGAGTACGCCGCGATGGGCTTCGAGTACGGCTACTCGCTGGCGCGCCCCGAGGCGCTCGTGATGTGGGAGGCGCAGTTCGGCGACTTCGTCAACGGCGCGCAGACGGTCGTGGACGAGTTCATCTCGTCGGCCGAGCAGAAGTGGGCCCAGACGTCCGGCGTCGTCCTGCTCCTGCCGCACGGCTACGAGGGCCAGGGCCCGGACCACTCCTCGGCCCGCCCGGAGCGCTTCCTCCAGATGTGCGCCCAGAACAACATGACGGTCGCCATGCCGACGTCTCCGTCGAACTACTTCCACCTCCTGCGGTGGCAGGTGCACAACCCGCACCACAAGCCGCTGGTGGTCTTCACGCCGAAGTCGATGCTGCGCCTGAAGGCGGCGGCGGCCAAGGCCGAGGAGTTCACGACGGGCCAGTTCCAGCCGGTCATCGGCGACGCGTCGGTCGACCCGGCCGCGGTGAAGAAGGTCGTCTTCTGTGCCGGCAAGGTCTACTACGACCTGGAGGCCGAGCGTCAGAAGCGCGGTGTGACGGACACGGCGATCATCCGCATCGAGCGCCTGTACCCGCTGGCGGGTGCCGAGCTCCAGGCGGAGATCAAGAAGTACCCGAACGCCGAGAAGTACCTGTGGGCCCAGGAGGAGCCGGCGAACCAGGGTGCCTGGCCGTTCATCGCGCTCAACCTGATCGACCACCTGGACCTGGCGGTCGGCGCGGACGTCCCGCACGGCGAGCGGCTGCGGCGCATCTCGCGCCCGCACGGCTCGTCCCCGGCGGTGGGTTCCGCGAAGCGGCACCAGGCCGAGCAGGAGCAGCTGGTGCGCGAGGTGTTCGAGGCGTAATCGCCCACCCACGTCCCGTGTGACCGGGCCGCACCCCCGCCTCGGGGGTGCGGCCCGGCCGTTTGCGCGCACCTATCCTTGGGGGCATGTACTTCACGGACCGTGGCATCGAGGAACTGGAGAAGCGGCGCGGCGAGGAGGAAGTCACCTTCGAGTGGCTCGCCGAGCAATTGCGGACGTTCGTCGATCTCAATCCCGACTTCGAGGTTCCGGTGGAGCGGCTGGCGACGTGGCTGGCGCGGCTGGACGACGAGGACGACGAGTAGGACACACACCGCCGCCAAGGCGTGAGGGCGTCGGGCCGTGAGGGCGTCAGGCCGTGAGGGCGTCAGGCCGTGAGGGCGTCAGGCCGTGAGGGCGTCAGGCCGTGAGGGCGTCAGGCCGTGACGGCGTCAGGCCGTGACGGCATCAAGCCGTGACGGCATCAAGCCGTGAGGGCGTCGGTCAGGCGGCTCAGCCGCCAGTCAGGCGGGCCCTCAGGCCGTGTCAGGCGGGCCCTCAGGCCGTCAGTCAGGCGGGCTCCGTCAGCCCGTAAGGGCGTCAGGCGGGCAGGCGGGCGGGCCGTCAGTCCGGCGGGTGCGTGAGGGTGTACGCCAGGCCCAGTGCGCCGTGCGCGAGGAGCAGCACTCCTGCCGCGGTCCAGCCGCCACTGCGCCGCCTCAGGCCCCAAGCGATGAGCGGGAGGCCCACCGCCACCTGGGCGAAGGCCAGGGCGCGGGCCCGCGGGCCACCGGTCCAGGGCATCCAGGGGCCGAGGCGGCTGTGTTCGACGGTGTCGCGTTCCGCGACCGCCTCGCGCCGGTCCGGCCATGCGACGGGCACGGTGTCAGGCCGACGGACGGCGGCCTCCCGGAGTCGGTCGGCGGGTTCGCCGGGGGCGAGTCCGGCGGGCAGGGAGACCCCCACGCGCGCGAGCACCGCGAGCAGGCCGCGCAGGCGGGCGCCGACGTCGGCCGCGGAGTCGGGTTCGGTCAGTCGCCCAAGGTCCTGGACGTCCAGGACGGGGTCGAGGCCCAGGCGTGCCGCGAAGGTGCGCATCGCCTCGTCCTCCCCCACCGGGACGCCGCTCGCGAGCCATACGAAGCCGACCGGGCGGCGGAAGCCGGACGCGAACGTGAATCCCGCGTGCTCGGTGTCCCACCACAGGGCGAGGACGGGCCAGGGCGCGCCGACGGCGAGGGCCGTGGCCCAGCCGGTGACCACCCGGTCGACGGGATCGGCGCCGTCCCGCCAGGGACGGCCCTCGGGGACGAGAGCACTCCACTCGTCGCCCGCGCCGGTGAGTTGCATCGGTTCGCCCAGCAGATGCGCGACGGGGGCGACGGAGCCGGGCGACGCCCGGCACAACAGCAGCGCCCCGGGGGCGGGACCGGTGCGGTCAGCTTCCGTCGACATGCTCATAACGCTAGGACGATTTGCCATACTTTGATGATTTTTGCGCACCCGGCCGTCGCCGGAACGAGTGCCTTGACTTTCCCGCACCGCGATATATCGTGAATACGAGACGACGCGATATGGCGCGTCGAGTCGGGGAGGTCTGCACCATGTCCGAGTGGTCCGTCACGGAACCGAGGAAGCTCACCTTCGACGAGCCCGTGAGCGATCTGCACGTACGGCTCGTCAACGGAACGGTGAACGTGGTGGGCACCGACGAAGGTTCTGCCCGCCTGGAGATCTCCGAGATCGAGGGGCCGCCCCTGGTGGTGACCCAGCAGGACGGCGCCCTCACGGTGGCCTACGAGGACCTGCCGTGGAAGGGCTTCCTCAAGTGGCTGGACCGCAAGGGCTGGTGCCGCAGCGCGACGGTCTCCCTGGCCGTCCCGGCCGGCACCCGGGTGGAGGTAGGGGTGGTCGGCGCGGGTGCCGTGATCTCCGGGGTCCAGGGCCCGTCGGTGGTGAAGGGCGTCACCGGCGACACCACACTGGTCGGCCTCTCCGGCCCGGTCCGCGCCGAAACGGTCTCCGGCGATCTGGAGGCCCAGGACGTGACCGGCGACCTGCGGTTCAAGTCGGTCTCCGGCGACCTCACGGTGGTCGAGGGTTCCGGCCCCTCCGTGCGGGCGGAGTCGGTCAGCGGCTCGATGATCGTCGACCTCGATCCGAACGGTCCGACGGACGTCCGGCTGACCAGCGTCTCGGGCGAGATCGCGATCCGGCTGCCGTACCCGGCGGACGCGGACGTCGAGGCGAACACGGCGAGCGGCTCCGTCTCCAACGCCTTCGACGGACTGCGGGTGCACGGCCAATGGGGCGCCCACAAGATCACGGGCCGCCTGGGCGCGGGCACCGGCAAACTCCGGGCCACCACCGTGTCCGGCTCGATCGCCCTGCTGCGACGCCCGGCCCGGGAGGACGAGGACGAGGAGCCGTGGGACACGCGGCCCGGTGGCAGTGGGTCGGCGGCGGACCCGGCGGACGACCCCCGGAGCGGCTCGGGAGACAATTCCGTCTCCGGCCCCGGAGATGACCCCACCACCGCCCCGGCCGACGGCACGACCGACAAGAAGGTGCTCTGACATGCCCCCCGTCTTCGCCCACGGCCGCCTCCGTCTCTACCTGCTGAAGCTGCTGGACGAGGCCCCCCGCCACGGCTACGAGGTGATCCGCCTCCTCGAAGAGCGCTTCCAGGGGCTGTACGCGCCGTCGGCCGGCACGGTCTACCCCCGCCTGGCGAAGCTGGAGGCCGAGGGCCTGGTCATCCACACCACCGAGGGCGGCCGCAAGGTCTACTCGATCACGGACACGGGCCGGGCCGAACTGGCCGACCGCAGCGGTGAACTGGCCGATCTGGAGCTGGAGATCCGGGAGTCCGTGGCGGAGCTGGCCGCGGAGATCCGGGCCGATGTGCGCGGAGCGGCCGGCGACCTGCGCCGCGAGATGCGCGCGGCGGCGACCGAGGCCCGCCAGGACACCGGTACCAGGACCGACGGCCAGGCGGGTGCCCCGGGCGGTGACTTCTCGCAGCACGGCGACAGGGAGACCTGGCGCATCGCCAAGGAGGAGATGCGCCGCGCCCGGCAGGAGTGGAAGGAACAGGCCCGGCGCGCCAAGGACGAGAGCCGCCGCGCGCGGGAGGACGCCCAGCGCGCCCGCCGCCAGGCGAAGGAGGCCCAGGAACAGGCCCGCGCCCAGGCCCAGGAGCAGGTGCAGCGCATCACCCGCCGCGTCCAGGAGCAGGTGCAGGACCACTTCGCCCGCGGCGACTGGCCGACGGGCCTGCGGGAGGGCCTGAGCGAACTGGTCAAGGAGGCGGGCGAGTTCGGAAAGGACTACGGCAAGGACTTCGGCAAGGACTTCGGCTTCGACTGGACCGGCACCGGCACCGGCACCGGCAAGCCCGCGGAGCCGACCCTTTCATCACCGCCCCCGGAGGACTTCCCGGCCGCTTACGAACCGGCCTGGGCCCACGAGGACGCCGCGGACTCCACCGGCGACCCTGCCCGCGACCTGGACCGCCTCCTCGACCGCTTCCGGGACGACATCCGGGACGCGGCCCGCGACCACGGCGTCTCCCCCGACCAGCTCCGTGACGCCCGCCGCCACCTGTCGACGGCGGCGGCTCACATCGGAGCCCTCCTGCGCACGCAGAAGAAGTAGGCCCCGGGGCGCAGCCCTCAGCCGGCCTTGGCCTCGCCACCACTGCCGTACAGCACCCGCATCAGTGACTCGTACGTCACCCCGTGGTCGGCGAGGACCTCGGCCGGCACATCGGGGCGCAGGGTCAGGGCCAGCAGGATGTGCTCGTCCCCGATGTTCCGGTCCCGCCGGGCGAGTGCGACCCGCAACGAGCGCTCCAGCACGTCCTTGGCGCCCCGGCTGAAGGAGACCCGCCCCGACCACGACCGCTTGTCCCTGCGGTCGCCGGCCAGGGCACCGATCCCGTGCACGTCCTCCACCCGGGCGACGATCTCCTCCACGTCGATCCCCAGCCCGGCCAGCGCATCGGTCTCGGCCTGTGTCAGCCCGGCCCGCCGCCGCGCCTCGAGCAGCGCCTCACGCACTGAGTCCCGCCGCTCACCGAGCCCGAGGGTCGTGAGCGCGAAGGAGCCGCGACTGTCCTCCCGGTCGAGCAGTGCCAGCAGCAGATGCTCCGGCTCCACACACCGTCCGCCCCCGCCGCTCCCCTCCACCTGCTCGTACGCACTCTTCACCACGTCACGGGCGTCCTTCGTGAACCGCTCGAACATCAATGCCTCCCGTACTTCTTGTGCACGGCCTGCCTGCTCACACCGAGTTCGGTGGCGATCTCCTGCCAGGACCAGCCGTGGTTGCGCGCATTGCGCACCTGCACGGCTTCCAACTGCTCCAGCAGCCGGCGCAGCGCGGCGACGGCCCGCAGGCCGACCCGGGGGTCACGGTCACCCGCGCGCTCGGCCAGTTCCGTTGCTTCGGTCATGACGTCAACCTACGTTGACATCGCGTCCACGTCAATCCAAGTTGACACACGTCAACGGCCGGCCCGCTCCGGACCGGCCGTCGACGCACCCTCAGCCGTGCTCACGGGTTCGTCAGCACGACCTTCCCGAACTGTTCACCCGAAGCCAGCCGCTCGAAGCCCTCCCGCGCGCGATCCATGGGCATGACCTCGTCGATGACGGGCCGCACACCGGTGGCCGCACAGAAGGCGAGCAGGTCCTCCAGCTCGTCCTTGGTGCCCATGGTGGACCCGACGACCTTGAGTTCGAGGAAGAAGATCCGGGTCAGCTCGGCGTGCGAGGGCCGGTCGCCGCTGGTGGCACCGGAGATCACCAGCGTGCCGCCGGGCTTCAGCGACTTCACGGAATGCGACCAGGTGGCGGCCCCGACGGTCTCGATCACGGCGTCGACCCGCTGCGGCAGCCGCGCCCCGGACTCCAGCGCCTCCACGGCCCCGAGCTCCACGGCCCGCTTCCGCTTGGCCTCGTCCCGGCTGGTGGCGAAGACCCGGAGACCGGCGGCCCTGCCCAGCACGATGGCAGCCGTGGCGACACCACCGCCGGCGCCCTGCACCAGCACGGAGTCGCCGGGGCGGACACCCGCGTTGGTGAAGAGCATCCGGTACGCGGTCAGCCACGCCGTGGGCAGACAGGCGGCCTCCTCGAAGGAGAGCTCCTTGGGCTTGGGCAGGATGTTCCAGGTCGGCACGGCGACCTGCTCGGCGAAGGTGCCCTGGTAACGCTCCGTGAGGATGGACCGGGGTTCCTTCGGGCCCACCCCGTGCCCGCTCTGTCCGATCACGGAGTGCAGGACGACTTCGTTGCCGTCCTCGTCGATGCCGGCGGCGTCACAGCCGAGGATCATCGGCAGCTTGTCCTCTGCGAGGCCTACGCCACGCAGGGACCAGAGGTCGTGGTGATTGAGGGAGGCGGCCTTGACCGTGACGGTACTCCAGCCGGGACGGGCCTCGGGAGCCGGGCGCTCTCCCAACTCCAGGCCGGACAGCGGCTGGTCGCGGTCGATTCGGGCGGCGTAGACGGCGAACATGACCTTGACGATAGGTTCCGCGAGGGACCGAAGGAACCATCCGGCCCTGTGAGACACGCCCTCTTGCCAGGGACGGGCGGTGTGCTGCCGAGCCGGACCCGGCGCGCACCCGCAGCCGCCGGACGACGCGAGGGGACCTGTCGGGGGGTGTCCGCCCGCAGCGGTTGGCGCGTCAACGCCAGTCAGTCGGCGTGAGACCCCATGGCGCCCTTCCGGGGACGGACACCCCCCCTGTGCGGCCCTGACCCGCCACCGTCGCGCAGGCGCCATGCGCACCCCCACCACCGCGGCACCCGCACCCCACCGCCGGAGGTACCCACACACCACCACCGGAGTCACCGCCGGAACCACCACCGGAGACACCCGCACACCACCCGAACAGCCCCGGCCCCACCCGCACGGCCTCACCCGGAACGCAAAGAAACGGCCCCGCCCGATCCCGGGCGGGGCCACCTCACACCAGCGTCGGCATCAGCGCCGGGCCACACCCTCGGCCCGGGCCGCGGCCGCCACCGCGGCGGTGACCGCCGGAGCGACCCGCTCGTCGAACGGCGACGGGATGACGTAGTCGGCGGCGAGATCGTCCCCGACCACAGCGGCCAGCGCCTCGGCGGCGGCCAGCTTCATCCCCTCGGTGATCCGCGAGGCCCGCACCTGCAGCGCCCCGGCGAAGATCCCGGGGAACGCCAGCACGTTGTTGATCTGGTTCGGGAAGTCCGACCGCCCGGTCGCGACGACCGCCGCGTACTTGTGCGCGACCTCGGGGTGCACCTCGGGGTTCGGGTTCGCCATGGCGAAGACGAACGCGCCCTCGGCCATCGTCGCCACCGCGGACTCCGGGACCGTCCCGCCGGACACGCCGATGAACACATCGGCTCCGTCCAGCGCCGACTCCAGCGACCCGGTGATGCCGGCCTTGTTCGTGAACCCGGCCAGCTCCTGCTTCACCGGCGTGAGGTCATCACGGTCGGCCGACACGACACCCTTGCGGTCGGCCACCGCCACATCCCCGATCCCGGCCTCGACCAGCATCTTCGCGATGGCGACACCGGCCGCGCCGGCGCCGGAGATGACGGCCCGCAGCTCGCCCAGCGCCCGCCCGCTCAGCCGCGCGGCGTTCCGCAGGGCGGCCAGCGTCACCACGGCCGTGCCGTGCTGGTCGTCGTGGAAGACCGGGATGTCCAGCCGCTCCTGCAGCTTGCGCTCCACCTCGAAGCACCGGGGCGCCGAGATGTCCTCCAGGTTGACTCCGCCGAACGACGGCGCGAGCCGCACCACGGTCTCGACGATCTCGTCGACGTCCGTGCAGTTCAGGGCGATGGGAACCGCGTCCACGCCGCCGAACTGCTTGAACAGGATCGCCTTGCCCTCCATCACCGGGAGGGAGGCTTCGGGCCCGATGTCACCGAGCCCCAGCACGGCCGTACCGTCCGTCACGACGGCCACGACCGATGACTTCCACGTGTAGTCGTGCACGAGCTCCGGCTGCTCCGCGATCGCGCTGCACACCTTCGCGACGCCGGGCGTGTACGCCAGGGACAGATCGTCCTTGTCCCGGACCGGCACGGTGGCCTGCACAGCCATCTTGCCGCCGCGGTGCAACGCGAACGCCGGGTCGAAGGAGTCGAGGGGCTCCGCACCGCCCTCGTGATCCGTATCGCCGGTCCTGCTCTCGCTGCGAGGATTGACAATCTCCGCTGCCACTTCGTTTTACCCCTTAAATCTTCATTGGTTTGAGGGTGGCCACTCCTGGTGAGGGGTGGGCGGGCACCGCGTAGACCCATGTCGTGCTTGTACGTGTATACGTACGGGCGCGTACGCGACGGGCGCGCCGCACACGCGCCCTGAGCCCCGGATGAGGGGTGTAAGGACCCTTCTTACCGGACGGACGGCACCGAGGACGAGTCCATAACGCGAAGGTCACATGACGGGGCCTTGACTATTCGTCCAAAATCAGGACAAGACCTGGACAAGCCGGATGCAACCACTCAACCACTGACGAAGGCCGCGGCCCCCGTATCGAAATCCCGGGATTTACCGAAGTTCTTCCGGCTGGAAGGGGTGATTCCCATAGAAGGTCCGGCCGTGATGTACCGGAGTGGTGCGGTTCGGGGGTCGCCCGTTATCCGATTTTGACATGACTGGCCCCCAGAATCGCCCAGTCCGAATGGCAAGATGCCGTAATCACACGAGGTCGCGACACTCGAAGACGTGTGCACTCGTCGACCCGCGGCACTGCCGAGACCTTCGGCGTGCCACGGCCGCGTCGAACTCATCGGCAGCGGCCCGCCCCATCGGCAACTCCACCCATCCGCCGGAGGAACCCACCATGACCGCAAGCTCCACCCGTCGTACGACCGCCGCGCACTCCCGGCTAGCAGCGGTCGGTGCGATCGCGGTCGCAGGCGCGCTGATGCTCACCGGATGCGGTGACCAGACCAAGGACACCGGCTCGAGCGACACCGCGGCCTCGGCCCCGCTCGCCGACAAGCTGCCGAAGGCCATCCGTGACAAGGGTGTCGTCAAGGTCGGCTCCGACATCGCCTACGCCCCGGTCGAATTCAAGGACAGCTCCGGCAAGGTGGTCGGCATCGACCCCGACCTCGCCGCCGCCATGGGCAAGCAGCTCGGGGTCGATTTCCAGTTCGAGAATGGCACCTTCGACACGCTGATCACGGGTCTGCGCTCCAAGCGGTACGACATCGCCATGTCCGCGATGACCGACACCAAGGACCGCCAGGAGGGCATCGACTCCGACACCGGCAAGAAGGTCGGCGAGGGCGTCGACTTCGTGGACTACTTCACCGCCGGTGTCTCGATCTACACCAAGAAGGGCGACGACCAGGGCATCAAGACCTGGTCCGACCTGTGCGGCAAGAAGATCGTGGTGCAGCGCGGCACCGTCTCCGAGGACCTCGCCAAGGCGGAGTCGAAGAAGTGCCCGGCCGGCAAGAAGATCGCCATCGAGCCCTTCGACAACGACCAGCAGGCCCAGACCCGCCTGCGCGCGGGCGGTGCCGACGCCGGCTCGTCCGACTTCCCGGTCGCCGCGTACGCCGTGAAGACCTCGGGCGGCGGCAAGGACTTCCAGCTGGTCGGCGAGCAGGTCGAGGCCGCTCCGTACGGCATCGCGGTCGCCAAGAACCAGACGCAGCTGCGGGACGCCCTCAAGGCCGCTCTCGACGCCATCATCGAGAACGGCGAGTACGAGAAGATCATGAAGAAGTGGGGCGTCACCGAAGGCTCCATCGACGAAGCCACGATCAACGGCGGCAAGTGACCGCGACGCAGCGGCACTGAAAGGCAACACCCGTGACTGTTGACATCGACAAGACGTCGGGGCCGTCCGACACGCCCCCGGCCGGACCGGAGGCCATCAAGGCCATCCCGGTCCGGCACTACGGGCGGTACGTCTCCGCCGTCGTAGCGATCGCCCTGCTGGTCGGGGTCGTGTACGCGTTCTCCCAGGGCAAGATCAACTGGGGCGCGATCCCGGACTACTTCTTCGACGACCGCATCCTGGACGGCGTCGGCAAGACGCTCCTGCTGACCCTCCTGTCCATGGCGATCGGCATCGTCGGCGGCGTCCTGCTCGCCGTGATGCGCCTGTCGAAGAACCCCGTGACCTCGTCGATCGCATGGTTCTACATCTGGTTCTTCCGCGGCACCCCGGTCCTGGTGCAGCTGATCGTCTGGTTCAACCTGGGCCTGGTCTTCGAGTACATCAACCTCGGGCCGTTCTACAAGGACGAGTGGTCGGACTTCATGACCCCGTTCCTGACGGCGCTGCTGGGCCTCGGCCTCAACGAGGCCGCGTACATGGCGGAGATCTGCCGGGCCGGTCTGCTCTCGGTCGACGAGGGCCAGACGGAGGCGTCGCACGCGCTGGGCATGAGCCACACCAAGACGCTGCGCCGGATCGTCATCCCGCAGGCGATGCGCGTGATCGTGCCGCCGACGGGCAACGAGGTCATCAACATGCTGAAGACGACCTCCCTGGTCTCGGTCGTCCAGTATCCGGAGTTGCTCCGTGCCGCTCAGGACATCGGGCAGACTTCCGGCGCCCCGGCCGAGATGCTGTTCCTGGCGGCGGCCTGGTATCTGCTGATGACGTCGATCTTCAGCATCGGCCAGTACTACCTGGAGCGGTACTACGCGCGTGGCTCCAGCCGTTCGCTGCCGGCCACGCCGCTCCAGAAGATCAAGGCGAACGTGCTGTCCCTGTCCAACCGCTCGGCGTCGACGGGAGGCACCGCATGAACGCCATGGTGAAGGCCGAGGGCGTCCACAAGTCCTTCGGTCCCGTAGAGGTCCTCAAGGGCATCGACCTGGAGGTGAAGTCCGGCGAGGTGTTCTGCCTCATCGGCCCCTCCGGCTCCGGCAAGTCGACCTTCCTCCGGTGCATCAACCACCTGGAGAAGATCAACGCCGGGCGCCTGTACGTCGACGGCGATCTGGTCGGTTACCGGCAGAAGGGCGACAAGCTCTACGAGCTGAAGGACAGCGAGGTCGCCGTCAAGCGCCGGGACATCGGCATGGTCTTCCAGCGCTTCAACCTGTTCCCGCACATGACGTCCGTGGAGAACGTCATGGAGGCGCCGGTCCAGGTCAAGGGCGTGAGCAGGGCCAAGGCCCGGGAACGCGCCCTGGAACTGCTGGACCGGGTGGGCCTCGCCGACAAGGCGGGCAACTACCCCTCGCAGCTCTCCGGCGGCCAGCAGCAGCGCGTCGCCATCGCCCGGGCCCTCGCCATGGACCCGAAGCTGATGCTGTTCGACGAGCCGACCTCGGCACTCGACCCGGAGCTGGTCGGTGACGTCCTGGACGTCATGCGCGACCTGGCCGAGTCGGGCATGACGATGATCGTCGTCACCCATGAGATGGGCTTCGCCCGCGAGGTGGGCGACAGCCTGGTCTTCATGGACGGCGGTGTGGTGGTCGAATCCGGTCACCCGCGCGAGGTGCTGACGAACCCGCAGCACGAGCGGACGAAGTCGTTCCTGTCCAAGGTGCTCTGAGGGTACGCACGGCGAGGGGCGGTACGGAATCTCCGTGCCGCCCCCTTCGCGGTCCGTCGCGCGGCCTACTTCATGGCGAGGAGCAGGGTGTCCGAGGGGGAGCACCACACCGGCCTGGCCTCGCCGAACCCCTTTTCGCGCAGCACGCCCGCGTGCCACTGCACCGACGGCATGGCACCGTCGGCGTGGTCGCCGTAGATCTCGTAGCGCCGGGCCGTCGGTCCGGCGAGGACGGGGTCCTTCGCGGCCAGCTGCCACCACTCGGTCCAGCCGAGGATGCCGGATTGCCTGGCCTGTTCCATGCGGGCGTGGCGCTGCGCGCGCTCGGCGGCGTTGATCCGGGGCGTCGTCTCGTCGATCATGTGGTCCGCGTTCATGAAGACCCCGCCGTCGCGGACAAGTCCCGCGACCCGGCCGTACAGCTCCGCGAGAGGTTCCCGGTGCAGCCAGTGCAGGGCCGTCGCGGTCAGGACGGCGTCGTACGCGTCGTGCGGCAGCCGCGCCGGCCAGTCGGGGTCCTTGAGGTCGGCGGTGACCAGGGTGACCCGGTCGTCGCCGGCGAAGGTGCCCTCGGCGATGGCGAGGAGCGCCGGGTCGAGGTCGACTCCGGTGCTGGTGGCGTCCGGGAACCGGGCGAGCAGCCGGGCGGTGATGCTGCCCGTGCCGCAGGCGAGGTCGAGGACGCGCGGGGCGGTGCCCACGACGGCCTCGACCTCCCCCATAGCCCGAAAGGCATGGGGGGACCCCCACCCAGCATGATCCGGAACCGCTCCTCGCGGTCGGGCATGTACCACTCCTGCTGCCGGTCCCAGCTCTCCTGCCAGGCCTGCCAGTCGGCGGCGGTGGTCTGGATGTCCGCGTCCGTCATCGAGCCCCTCCCTCGTAATACCCTGGATACGCCATCAGCTGTTACCAGTGCGCGCTCACGACCCTAAAGCCCTTCCGTAAGGACTACAAGTGGAACTGGCCTATTACTCGGACTACGCCGTGCGTCTCGTCAACACCGAGGAACCGGCCCGGGGCAAGGACGCCCTGACGTCGGTCGAGGCCATCCGCGACCTGTTCGGCGGCCAGCAGTCCGCGGCCCGCCGCGCCACCGACGCGGACGTCACCCGCTTCCGCTCGGTCCGGGCCCGGCTGCGCGCGGTCTTCGAGGCTGCCGACAGCGGCGACGAGCAGCTCGCGGTGGACCTGCTGAACTCGCTGCTGCTGGAGTTCCCGGTCAGCCCGCAGATCTCCGGGCACGACGTCCGCGACGACGACGGCCGCCCCCTGTGGCACATGCACCTGGCCGACCACCCGTCGAACGCCACCGCCGGCTATGCGGCGATCGCGGCGATGGGCCTGGCGTTCCACCTGACCGAGTACGGCGTGGACCGCCTCGGCCTGTGCGAGGCGGCGCCCTGCCGCAACGCCTACCTCGACACCTCCACCAACCGCTCGCGGCGCTACTGCTCCGACCGCTGCGCGACCCGCGCCAACGTGGCGGCCTACCGCGCCCGCAAACGCCTGGAGGCCGCCCGGCCCGACCTGCCCGAGAGGACCGGCCTGGCCGCCGACAGCGCCCAGCCCAGCAGCGCCCACGGCGACCGCCGGTCCGGCCTGCGCGGCCGGTAGCGGAACCGGACCCGCCCCAGGACCAGTTCGTCGGGCACGACGCCGTAGTCGGTGCTGTCGCCACCGGCGTACGCGTTGTCCCCGAGCACCCACCAGCCGCTCTCGCGCCGCTGGGCGACCCGCTTGACGACCAGCAGGTCCTGCTGGAAGGGGTGCCGCAGCACGACGACGTCCCCGGGCCTGACCCTGGCCCCGTAGTGCACCAGGAGCCGGTCCCCGTGGTGCAGCGTGGGCACCATGGACGGCCCGGTCACCTCGGCCAGCCCGAAGGGCGGGGCCTGCCTCCCCCGCTCGGACTCCTGCGACAGCTCCGGCATCACCCGGCACCTCCCCGGTTCTTCGTCCACCAGTCTCAGTCTCGCCCCGGACTTTTGTCCTAAGCCCATGGGGGCACCCGCCAAAAGCCGTCCCTCACGGAGTAATGTCCCCTGTGAGAAGACGATCACGAGGAAGGAATGCTCCATGCTTTCCCGCCTGTTTGCCCCCAAGGTCAAGGTCAGTGCGCACTGCGACCTTCCCTGCGGTGTGTACGACCCCGCCCAGGCCCGCATCGAGGCGGAGTCGGTGAAGGCCGTGCAGGAGAAGATGGCCGCCAACGACGACCCGCACTTCCAGGCGCGCGCCACCGTCATCAAGGAGCAGCGCGCCGAGCTCGCCAAGCACCACGTCTCGGTGCTGTGGAGCGACTACTTCAAGCCCCCGCACTTCGAGAAGTACCCGGAGCTGCACCAGCTGGTCAACGACGCCCTGAAGGCCCTCTCGGCCGCCAAGGCGTCGACCGACCCGGCCACCGGCCAGAAGGCGCTGGACTACATCGCCCAGATCGACAAGATCTTCTGGGAGACCAAGAAGGCTTGACCGCCTTCGTACGACGCGGGGGCCCGACCGAGAACCGGCCGGGCCCCTTCGTCGTGGCGCCCCCTGAGGGACGATCGGGTATGCCCCGTATGCCGACGCCACCACGGCCGTGCGGGCGAGAAGGCCCAGGGCGGCCTGGTCGAGACCGGGGACGGACGCGCCCGCCCCGCTCTGTTCGCGGCCGCCCTCCAGCCGGGCGAGGCCGAGGACGCCCAGCGCGAGGACGACTGACGGCCCCGGTGGCGGTAACTTCCACGCTCACCGAGGCCACCCGGCCGGATGCGGTCCGGTGCCGACGCGGGTCCGGCTCCCCGTCCCTCAGGCGGCCGTGCCGACCTTGGCCGGCGGCTCGATGCCGATACCGACTTCGTGCGCGTCGTTGACGTTGCGCGCGTGCACCGGGTTGCGGCGCGAGATGACCACGATGCCCGCGGCGAGGGCCGCGCCCACCAGCGCGACGACCGCCGTGCCGGTGTCCCCGCCGTGCTGCACGACCGCGGCGGCCAGGCCGCCGACCAGTGCGGCGGCGGGCAGGGTGACCGCCCAGGCGATCGCCATCCGGCCCGCCACGCCCCAGCGGACCTCCGCGAGCCTGCGGCCGAGCCCCGCGCCCAGGATGCTGCCCGAGGCCACCTGGGTGGTGGACAGGGCGAAGCCGAGATGGGCGGAGGTCAGGATGACGGTCGTGGAGGCCGTCTCGGCCGCGAAGCCCTGGGGCGACTGGATCTCGGTGAGGCCCTTGCCCATGGTGCGGATGATCCGCCAGCCGCCCAGACAGGTGCCGAGGCCGATGGCCAGGCCGGCGGACGCGATGACCCACAGGGGCGGTCCCGCGTCGTGGCCGAGCGCGCCGGCCGAGATCAGGGTGAGGGTGATGACGCCCATGGTCTTCTGCGCGTCGTTGGTGCCGTGGGCGAGGGAGACCAGCGAGGCGGAGGCGATCTGGCCGATGCGGAAGCCCCGGGTGACGGAGTCCTCGCGGGCGCGGCCGGTGAGGCGGTAGGCGAGGCAGGTGGCGAGCAGCGCGGCGACACCGGCCACCACCGGCGAGGCCACCGCCGGCACCAGCACCTTCTCGACGACCTTGCCGACGTCGACGCCGTGGCTGCCCGCCCCGACCCACACGGCCCCGATCAGCCCACCGAACAGGGCGTGCGAGGAGCTTGAGGGCAGCCCGACCAGCCAGGTCAGCAGATTCCACAGGATCGCGCCGACGAGCCCCGCGAAGATCAGGCCCGGGGAGACGAGGGTGTCGTCCACGATGCCGCCGGAGACGGTCCTGGCGACCTCCGTGGACAGGAAGGCACCGACGACGTTGAGGACACCGCTGATCAGGACCGCCGTACGGGGAGCGAGCGCGCCGGTGGCGATGGACGTGGCCATCGCGTTCGCCGTGTCGTGGAATCCGTTGGTGAAGTCGAAGGCGAGTGCCGTGACGATGACGACCGCCACGAGGAACGTGATGTGGTCCATCCCTGCATGCAAACAAGCGGGGACCGATGCACGGGGAACGGTGCGCGACGGCTGATCAGGGTTCACGCGGGTGGCCGTGGCGCGCGCCCTCTACGATCCGCCCATGAGGATCAGCTGGACGTACGCCTTCATCGACCGCCCGCGTGAGGCCTTCGGCGCCGCCTGCGCGTTCTGGACGGCGGTCACGGACACCCGACTGTCCGAACTGCGCGGAGAGCACGACGAGTTCGTCACCCTGCTGCCCGACGGCGCCGACGCATGCGCGAAGATACAGGCGGTCGGGCCGCTTTCCGGCGGCGCGCACATCGACTTCTGTGTGGACGACGTACCGGAGTTCGCCGCCGCGGCGGTACGGCTCGGCGCGAGTGTCGTGGCGGACCTCGGTTCCCTCGTCGTGCTGCGTTCGCCGGCCGGGCAGTTGTTCTGCGCGGATCCCTGGCGCGGGCAGTCGTCGCGCCCGGGCGTGGTGCGGGGCAGCCGGCTCGACCAGGTGTGTGTGGACATCGCGCCCTCGGCCTTCGACGCCGAGGTCGCCTTCTGGAGCACGCTGCTCGTCGGCTGGGAGTCGCTGCCGGGCTCCCTGCCCGAGTTCCACGTGGTCAAGCCGCCGCCCGGCCTGCCGGTCCGTCTGCTCCTGCAACGGCTCGACGAGGAACGTCCGGCCTCCGCCCACCTCGACCTCGCCTGCGCGGACGTCACGGCGACGCGGGCGCGGCACGAGGAACTCGGAGCCGCCGCCGTGTCCGCCTTCCCCGGCTGGACGGTGATGCGTGACCCGGCGGGCGGCATGTACTGCCTGACCAGCAGGAATCCGGTGACGGGCGGGCTGGACGGCTAGCGGGCCCCGAAGGTGCCGTAGGCGCAGGCGACGGCCAGGCCCTCACCCCTTATCGGACAGGGCGGCAGGTCCCGTGGCCCGTCGGGGTCCGCGTTCTCCCAGACGTACGGCCCCCCGGGCTTCGTGGAGTCCTGCATCCACAGCGTCAGCGCGCCCGCGACCGCCACGACCAGCAGCCACACGATCACCGCCATGCGCCACACCCTGCCGCGGCGCTTCCCCGGTCCGCCCATGCCGCCCACGCTAGTCGATCAACCGTGCGACCCGGGACCGGAGTAGCGCTGCTCGGGCGTGCTGAGGGTCCGGTCGGCCACCGACTCGTACGCGGCCCGGTCGGCTGCGGGCTCACCGGCGCGCTCCAGGAGATGCCCTCGTACGGCCGGAGCCGAACATCGGCATGCCCGAGCCGTACATCATGGGGGAGGTCTGAACGATGATCTCGTCGATCTCGTCGAGCGGTTCACCGGCGACCTTCGAACCGCCGCACAGGTGGATGCCGAACTCGTTGTTCTCCGCCTTCAGTTCGGGACCGGCCCGACGAGACCCGAGACCCCAGGCGCGTGGGCCTGCCGTTTGGAGCAGCTACTCGGGCCGGTGCGGTCCGGGCTCGCGCCACATGGGCCACATCGCCGGGCCGTCGGGGAGGTCGAGGGCCGGGCCGGCCGGCTTGAACCCGAGGCGCTCGTACAGCTTGCGGCTGCGGGCGCTGCTGGCCTCCAGGTAAGCGGGCAGACTCTCGCGGTCGCAGCGGTCGAGGACGTCCTCGATGAGCGCGGTGCCGAGGCCCTCGCCCTGGCGGCCGGGGGCCACGCCGATCATCCACAGGTACTCGTGCGCCCGCCCGGTGGGATGGACGGCGGCCGTCAGCCGGCCGATCATCTCGATGCGCTCGTTCTCCGGGTCGACGGCCTCCCGCACCTGGGCCGGGCCTTCGTCCTCTGCGTCACCGTCGTGGTCCTCACCCGCGGGCACGGAAAGCCACAATGCGCAGGCCGAGCCGTCCGTGGTGACGTCGATGCGGCCGGCCGCGAGCACGATGTCGGTGAAAGCGGCCATCAGGCCGGGGTGTTTGGCACGGCGGTCCTCCGCCCCGGGGAAGACCCAGCCACTCACGGGGTCGTCCTGGAACGCCTCGTCCAGAAGCCGGACGATCAGCTCCCTGTCCCCGTCGCCCGCTGTCCGGATGGCCACGCCCATGTCCCGCCCCTTCGCTCGTCCCGACGGGCGTCGATCGTAAGGCGGTTGACCCAGGCGCATCGGTACGCGCAGGATCTTGGCGGGATTCGATCGAACGTTTGCCCAAACTCGACCGGTACGAGAAGCAGGCGGGCCCCGCACACCGTGGGGCAGTGCGGGACCCGCCGACCGGAGGCCGGTGACCGTGCGGGGTCAGGACCCGCACGGCCCCGGCACTCCGGGGTTCTTCGCCCTTCGGTCGCCCGAAGGCCGTCACATGCTGCCGCTCAACGGCCGGCCACCGCCTGCCGCCGCCCGGCAACTGGTCGCCCCGGCCATCACCGGCGCCCTTCGGCCGCTGCCGCCCGAACGGCGCCGCCGGTCGTCAACTGGTGCGCCGGGTCACGAACTCGGCGAGGGCCAGCAGCCCGCCCGCCGCCTCCGGGTCCGGCACCGCGCGGGCCAGCTGCTGCATCGCCCGGGCCATCCGGTCGCCCGCCTGACCCTGTGCCCAGTCTCGGCCGCCCGCGCGCTCCACGGCCAGGGCGATGTGCTCCAGGTCCTCCTTCTCGCTGGGCCGTGCGTACAGTTCGGCGACTTCGGCCGCCGCCGGGGTGCCGGAGGTGAAGGCCGCGACCACCGGCAGCGACTTCTTGCGGGCGGCCAGGTCGGCACCGACGGGCTTGCCGGTGCGGCGCGGGTCGCCCCATATGCCGATGACGTCGTCGATGAGCTGGAAGGCGAGCCCGGCCTCCCGGCCGAACGCGTCCAGCGCCGCCACTTCCGCGTCCGAGGCCCCCGCGTACAGCCCGCCGATCGCACAGGCGCCGCCGAGCAGGGCGCCCGTCTTGGCCTCCGCCATCGCGAGCACCTCGTCGAGCGTGACCTCGGTCGGGCCACACCGCTCCAGGGCCGTGTCCGCGTGCTGCCCGGCGCACAGTTCGACCACACAGTCCGCGAGCCGGGCGGCGGCGGCCGGGGACGCCGGATGCGGGTCCTGCGCGAGCAGCCGCAGGGCCAGCGCCTGCAGGGTGTCTCCCGCGAGGATGGCGTCGGTGTCGCCGAACACCGTCCAGGCGGTGGGCCGGTGCCGACGGGTGGTGTCACGGTCCATCACGTCGTCGTGCAACAACGTGAAGTTGTGGATCAGCTCCACGGCCGCTGCCGCCCGAGCCGCCCCCGCCCGCGCCTCGGGCCCCCCGAGGGCGGCTGCCGCGGCGAGCACCAGCGCGGGCCGGATCGCTTTGCCGGAACCCCCGTTCGCGGGGGTCCCGTCGGCCTGCTCCCAGCCGAAGTGGTAGAGCGCGATCCGGCGCATCGGCCCGGGCAGCGAGCCGAGCGCCGCCCGCAGCACCGGGCCGACCTCCGCCCGGGCCCGCTCCAGCAGCATGACCGCCTCGTGCCCTCCGACCGGCTCCGGCCCGTGGTCCGGCTGCGTACCGGTGGCCCCCCGCCTTTCCGCGGCCCCGGCCGCCTGCCGGGGCTCGGCGCCGCGCTGCCCACCGGGGACGGGCAGCGTCGTCTCCGTCCTGGACTCCGTGAGGGACTCACCCATGGGACCGCCTCGGAGAAGGAGCGGACGGTGGCGCTTCCGCTGCCGCTGGGCTCGCACCCCGAGGGTGTACCCGCCCTGACGGGCGGGAACACGGCCGGCATACCGGGAGCGTCACCGCCAGCGGCCGATCTCGACGTTCTCCAGGACGCCGAGCGCGTCCGGTACCAGCACCGCGGCCGAGTAGTAGGCCGTGACCAGGTACTTGATGATGGCCTGTTCGTTGATGCCCATGAAGCGCACCGACAGGCTCGGCTCGATCTCGTCCGGGATGCCGGAGGCGCGCAGGCCGATGACCCCCTGGTCGGCCTCGCCGGTACGCAGAGCGATGATGGACGTCGTACGGGCGTCCGACACCGGGATCTTGTTGCACGGGAAGATCGGCACACCCCGCCAGGTGGGGATGCGGTTGCCGCCCATGTCGATGGTCTCGGGGACCAGTCCGCGCTTGTTGAGCTCGCGTCCGAACGCGGAGATGGCGCGCGGGTGCGCGAGGAGCATCTTGGTGCCGCGGCGCCTGCTGAGCAGTTCGTCCATGTCGTCCGGGCTGGGTACGCCGTCGTGCGGCTGGATCCGCTGGTCGTACTCGCAGTTGTGCAGCAGCCCGAAGTCGCGGTTGTTGACGAGCTCGTGCTCCTGGCGCTCCTTCAGCGCCTCGACCGTCAGCCGGATCTGCTGCTCGGTCTGGTTCATGGGCTGGTTGTAGAGGTCGGCCACGCGCGTGTGGATGCGCAGCACGGTCTGGGCGACGCTCAGTTCGTATTCACGGGGCCGGGCGTCGTAGTCGACGAAGGTGTGCGGGATGTCCGGCTCGCCGGAGTGGCCGGAGGAGAGGTCGATCTCCTTCTCGCCGTACCTGTTGGAGCGTTGCGAGGGGATGGAGCGGAGCTGCTGGAGGTGTTCGCGCAGGGTGTCGGAGCGCTCGGCGATCTGCGCGAACTCCTGGCGGGGCAGCACGAGCACGGTGCACGAGGTGAGCGCGCGGGCCGTGTACTCCCAGATGGCGTCCTCGTTCAGCAGCGCGTCGTCGCCGAAGTAGGCACCGTCGGCGAGGACTCCGAGGGACTCGTCTTCCCCGTACGGGCCCGTGCCGACCTTCTCCACCCTGCCGTGCGCCAGGAGGTACACCTCGTCGGACGCGCTGCCGAACGAGACGATGACCTCACCCGCCGGGATCTCCCGCTGCTCGCAGCGGCGGGCGATCTCGAAGAGCACCTCCTCGTCGTCGTACGACCGCAGTGCCGGCAGCTCGCCCAGCTCCGCGGGGATGATCTCGACGCGGTCGCCGGTCTTCACGAACGTCAGCCGGCCATCGCCCACGGCGTACGTCAGCCGTCGGTTCACCCGGTACGTGCCACCCTGGATGTCGACCCACGGCAGCATCCGCAGCAGCCAGCGGGAGCTGATCTCCTGCATCTGTGGCACGGACTTGGTCGTGGTGGCCAGGTTCCGCGCGGCCGCCGTGCCGAGACTCTGCTGCGGCTTGGTCTGCTCCGTGCGGACCTCTTCGCCTACCGACATAGAGAACTGCCCTCCCGGTTGTGACCGACGCCCATATGCCTCGGGCATCGATGTGCACGGGCAAGCCTTCCTCACTCAGCGTCGTGGTGCTATTACCCGAAAGAGCGGGAATGGATCTTTGCCCGACTGGGCAGAGGGGCCCGTTCGCGGTTCGGCAGCGCACGCCTCCCGACGCCTGACCGGGGCGTCCTTCCGTCGACAAGCGCGTCAGCCCCGAGCCTGCGTCTCCCACGTCACGGGTGACAATGGCTCGGTGACCAGCCCCGACATCCCAGGACTCGCCGCGCTCGGCCCCCGGCTGCCCTCGCCGGTGCAGGAGGTCGTGGACGACCGGTTCGAGCGGCGGGGCGTGCGGCTGCTGCTGAAGCGGGACGACCTGATCCACCCGGAGCTGATCGGCAACAAGTGGCGCAAGCTCGCGCCGAACCTGACCGCGGCGGCCGGCCGTACCGTCGTCACGTTCGGCGGCGCCTGGTCCAACCACCTGCGCGCCACGGCCGCGGCCGGCCGCCTGCTCGGTATTCCCACGGTCGGCGTAGTACGCGGCGACGAACTGGCCGGCCGGCCCCTCAATCCCTCACTGGCACGCTGCGCCGCCGACGGCATGCGGCTGCACTTCGTCGACAGGACGACGTACCGGCGCACGTCCGAGCCGCTGACCCTGGCCGGCATCCTGCGCGCGGCGGACGCGGAAGGGGCGTACGTCGTCCCGGAGGGCGGCAGCAACGCCGAGGCCGTGCGCGGCTGCCGGGCTCTCGGCGCCGAGCTGCGGGGCCGCGCCGAGGTCGTCGCGGTGGCCTGCGGCACCGGCGGCACGCTCGCGGGGCTGGCCGCCGGCCTGGCGCCCGGCCAGCGGGCCCTGGGGGTGCCGGTCCTCAAGGGCGGGTTCCTGGCCGCCGAGACGGAAGCCCTGCAGCGTGAGGCCTTCGGTGCCCGGCGCGGCGCCTGGAGCCTGGACGACCGTTTCCATGGCGGCGGCTACGCGCGCGTGCCCGCGGAGCTCGACGCCTTCGCGGCGGACTTCGAGGACCGGCACGACCTGCCCGTCGAACGCCTGTATGTCGCCAAGCTGCTGTACGGACTCGTCGCTCTGGCCGGCGAAGGCGCCTTCCCTCGCGGGACGGCAGTCGCGGCCGTGGTCACCGGCCGCCCCTTCCCCTGAGGCGGCGCTCCGCCCTCACGCCGCTTCCCGGAAGGCCGCGGCCTCCTCAAGGTCCAGTTTGCGCAGCAGGGTGCGCAGCATCTCGTCGTCGATGTAGCGGCCGTCCCGGAGTCTGACGAACACCTCACGTTCGGCGCTGATCATCTCCCGCGACAGCCGCCGGTAGGTGTCGTCGACGGACTCGCCGGTGATCGGGTTGGCCTGCCCGAGCCGTTCCCAGACGGCGTTGCGGCGGCGTTCCAGGACGGTGCGGAGCCGGTCGGCGAGCGGGGCGGGCAGGGCGTTGCGCTCGTCGGCGAGGAGTTCGTCCAGGCGCCCTTCGGCGGCCCGGGAGGCCTGTGCCTGGGCGTTGGCCTCGGCGAGCGTCTCGCTCTGCGCGTCCCGCCCGGGGAACTTCAGCAGCCGGATCAGCGGGGGCAGGGTCAGTCCCTGCACGACCAGCGTCCCGATGACGGTCGTGAAGGTCAGGAAGAGGATGATGTTGCGCTGCGGGAACGGCTCCTCGCCGTCGTGCAGGGTGAGCGGGATGGAGAAGGCGATCGCCAGCGAGACCACGCCCCGCATGCCGGCCCACGCGATGACGAACGGCCCCTTCCATGTCAGCGGCCCCTCCCGCTCCCGGATGCGCGCCGATATCAGGCGCGGCAGGAAGGTCGCCGGGTACACCCATACGAACCGGGCCGCGACGACCACCAGAAAGACGGCGACGGCGTACCACGCGGCCTCGACGCCCGCGTACTCGCCGAGGCCCCGGAGCACCACCGGCAGCTGCAGCCCGATCAGCGCGAACACCGCGGACTCCAGGACGAAGGCGACCATCTTCCACACCGCCTCCTCCTGCAGGCGCGTGGCGAAGTCGACCTCCCACGCGCGGTGTCCCAGGTAGAGCGCGACCACGACGACCGCGAGAACACCGGACGCATGCACTTGTTCGGCGACGGCGTACGCGACGAACGGGATCAGCAGCGAGAGCGTGTTCTGCGGCAGCGCTTCCCTCACGTGCGTGCGCAGCCAGTGGATCGGCGCCATCAGCACCAGTCCGACCCCGACGCCGCCGATCGCGGCCACCAGGAACTCGCCGATGCCGCCGGCCCAGGTGGCGCCCTCCCCGACGGCGGCGGCCAGCGCCACCCGGTAGGCGGTGATCGCGGTGGCGTCGTTCAGCAGGGACTCGCCCTGGAGGATCGTGGTGATCCGCGACGGCAGCCCGACCCGGCGGGCCACCGCCGTCGCCGCGACCGCGTCCGGGGGCGCCACCACCGCGCCGAAGACCAGGGCCGCGGTCAGCGGCAGGTTCGGCACGATCACGTACAGGGCCCAGCCGACGGCGAAGGTGGCGAACAGCACGTACCCGACGGACAGCATCGCGACCGGCCGCAGTTGCGCCCGCAGGCCGAGGTAGGAGCTGTCGATCGCGGCCGTGTGCAGCAACGGAGGCAGGAGGAGCGGCAGGACGATGTGCGGGTCGAGCGTGTACTCCGGGACCCCGGGGACGTAGCTGACCGCGAGTCCCACGGCCACCAGCAGCAGTGGCGCCGGCACCGGGGTGCGCCGTGCGGCTGTGGCGATCGCCGCACTGCCCGCCACGAGCAGCAGCAGTGGCATCACGTCCATCGTTCTCGCCCACCCTCATTTTCCGACGCGGTCTTCGGCCCGACCGTCGTAACCTGGCAATCATGAAACAGTGCACGCACGCCGACGCGCTGCCGCACCCCGAGCCCGGCCCGCTCAGCGAGACGTGTCCGGAGTGCTTGGCGGAGGGCGTGGATCCGGTGCAACTGCGGCTGTGCCTCAGCTGCGGTCACGTCGGCTGCTGCGACTCCTCGCCGGGGCGGCACGCGGCGGAGCATCATAAGGAGTCGGGTCACCCCGTGATGCGGACCCACGAGCCCGGGGAGGCCTGGCGCTGGTGCTTCGTCGACCATGTCCTGGTGTGACGCGACGTGCCGCTGGCGTCGGACGGTTCGACCGTCTGACGTCTGGGTACGTCAACCCGGCGCGCGCTCTTCCCATTTGGGCCCGCCCAACCCCTAGACACGGAGCGTATCCACAGGTTTACTGTGAGTAACGACAGGGGTTGGGGTCCCGGGGACAGGATCGTCGAGAGCGCGATAGCGTCACCGCTGAACCACGTATCGCGTTACCCCCGGGGGGCGACCCTCGGCCCTGAAACGCTTGTACCACCATGGAGGTGAGGGTGTCCCAGATCGCAGGCGAGCCCGCGACCCAGGACTTCGTCGAAGTCCGGCTGCCGGCCGCGGGTGCCTACCTGTCGGTGCTGCGTACGGCCACGGCCGGTCTCGCGGCCCGTTTGGACTTCACCCTCGACGAGATCGAGGATTTGCGCATCGCGGTGGACGAGGCCTGCGCGATCCTGCTTCAGCAGGCCGTGCCCGGCTCAGTGCTCAGCTGTGTGTTCCGCCTCGTCGACGACTCGCTCGAGGTCACCGTCTCGGCACCGACCACGGATGGCCATGCCCCCTCGCGGGACACCTTCGCGTGGACCGTCCTGTCCGCTCTCGCGGGCAAGGTCTCCTCCGCCGTGGACAAGGACAAAACCGTTTCGATCAGCCTCTACAAACAGCGCGGCGCGGGACCCGGGCCGGCGTGAGGAGCGAGGACGGGCCGGTGCGGGACGAAGAGCGCGGCACACGAGAGCGGCCGGCCGAGGCCACGGGCACGAGCGGCCCGAGCAGTGCCCGGCGCATGGCGGACGGCATCGACGGCATCCCCGAGCAGGCCCGCCCGCATCCCGAGGACGACTCCGCGGGGGCCGTCCTCCCGGGCGGCGGGCGGGAGGGGGACGGTGCCGTGCGGAGCGCTCCTCCGGGCGGGGACATCGCCGTACACCCGGCCCAGGGGGGTCCCCCCACTCCCGCGGAGTCGAGAGTGGCGGAGGAGGCGAGGGCTCGGGGAAGGGCGACGGGCGGGACGATGAGCGAGCACGAGCGACACTCCGAGGATCAGGCGCCGCGCAAGCACCACGCGCAGAATGCGCACCACGGCGCCACCGACCGCAGCGGGGCGCGCGAGATGTTCCTCAAGCTGCGCACCCTGAGCAGCGGCAGCCCGGAGTACGCGGAGCTGCGCAACCAGCTGGTCCGAATGCATCTGCCGCTCGTGGAGCATCTCGCCCGCCGCTTCCGCAACCGCGGGGAGCCGCTGGACGACCTCACCCAGGTCGCCACGATCGGCCTGATCAAGTCGGTGGACCGTTTCGACCCGGACCGCGGCGTGGAGTTCTCGACGTACGCGACCCCCACGGTCGTCGGCGAGATCAAACGGCACTTCCGCGACAAGGGCTGGGCGGTGCGCGTCCCCCGCCGGCTGCAGGAGCTGCGCCTGGCGCTGACGACGGCCACGGCCGAGCTCTCGCAGATGCACGGCCGCTCCCCCACGGTCCATGAGCTCGCCGAGAAGCTGGCGATCTCGGAGGAGGAGGTCCTGGAGGGCCTGGAGTCCGCCAACGCGTACTCCACGCTGTCCCTGGACGTCCCCGACACCGACGACGAGTCCCCGGCGGTCGCGGACACCCTCGGCGCCGAGGACGAGGCGCTGGAGGGCGTGGAGTACCGGGAGTCCCTCAAGCCGCTGCTGGAGGATCTCCCGCCGCGTGAGAAGCGGATCCTGCTGCTGCGGTTCTTCGGCAACATGACCCAATCGCAGATCGCGCAGGAGGTCGGCATCTCGCAGATGCACGTCTCCCGACTGCTGGCGCGCACACTGGCGCAGCTGCGAGAGAAGCTCCTCGTCGAGGAGTGACGGCTACTTCTCCAGGTTGCCGGGGGTGCCGGGCCCGCGGATTCCGAGGGCCCGGGTTGTCTCGGGGTTCACCAGCAGCACGAGCGAGGCGACGGCCACGACCGCGAGGGCGATCCCTGCCGGAATGGCCATGCTGTCGGCCTGCAGCAGGTTGTAGGCCACCGGCAGCGCCAGGAGCTGGGTGATCACCGCCGGACCGCGGCTCCAGCTGCGCAGCGCGAGCAGGCCGCGGGCCGCGATCAACGGCAGCAGCGCGAGCACGACCAGAGTGATGCCTCCGGTGACCGCCTGCTGCCGGTCGTCCGGATGCCCTGTGAGGCCGAGGACGAGAATCCAGACGCCGCCGACGGCCAGCGCGAGCCCTTCCAGCGCGGCCAGCAGTGCGGCATACGTCAGACGCCGGGGGCGGGGGCCGGTGGTTTCCTCGGTGGTGGGGGTCTGCTCACTGCTCACCCCTGAAGGGTAGCCCTCGCCGTACACGCCCCCCGTGGCGCGGTTCACCCCCACTCTCTTACTCGATCCCTACCTCGGTATGGGCCGGGTACCACCCAGTAGGTACGCTGCCAGTCATGCGTGCACTTCTCGTGGTCAATCCGGCGGCAACCACCACAAGTGCGCGCACACGCGACGTACTGATCCATGCGCTCGCCAGCGAGATGAAGCTGGAGGCGGTCACCACCGAGTACCGCGGCCATGCGCGCGACCTGGGGCGGCACGCGGCCGACAGCGACGACATCGACCTGGTGGTGGCCCTCGGCGGCGACGGCACGGTCAACGAAGTGGTCAACGGCCTTCTGCACGCCGGTCCCGCTCCCGGGCATCTGCCCCGTCTCGCCGTGGTCCCGGGCGGTTCCACGAACGTCTTCGCCCGCGCCCTGGGCCTGCCCAACGACGCCGTGGAGGCCACCGGCGCCTTGCTGGACGCCCTGCGCGACGGCAGCGAACGCACCGTCGGCCTGGGTCTGACCTCGGGCACTCCGGGCACGGAGGACGAAGCGGTGCCCTCCCGCTGGTTCACCTTCAACGCGGGCCTCGGTTTCGACGCCGGTGTGGTGGGTCGTGTGGAGCAGCACCGCGAACGCGGCCGGAAATCCACACACGCCCTTTACGTGCGTCAGGTCGTGCGCCAGCTGCTGGGCGAGCCGAACCGCCGCAACGGGACGATCACCTTGGAGCGGGCCGGCCACGACCCGATCACCGATCTGGTGCTGTCCATAGTCTCGAACACCTCGCCCTGGACGTTTCTGGGGAATCGCCCGATCTACGCGGCACCTAAAGCCTCGTTCGATACCGGGCTCGATCTCTTCGGTCTCAGCCGCCTGTCCACCGCGGCGGTTGCCCGGTATGGCACCCAGTTGCTCACTTCGTCCCCCGAGCGGGGACCCCATGGCAAGCACGCCACCTCTCTGCATGACTTGACAGAGTTCACCTTGCATTCGAAGGTCCCGCTCCCCCTCCAGATGGACGGTGACCACCTGGGCCTGCGAACAAGCGTGACGTTCACAGGCGTACGCCGTGCACTGCGTGTGATTGTGTGAGCAGAACTGGCTAAAGTCCTTTCACTCGAACGTTTAGGCCAGGATCCACCCCATGGAAGTACGGCTGTGACCTAGTCGACACCGAAGAATCAAAAAAAACTTTCCAGAAGGGGTTGTATCCGCCGCTGAGGTTTGCGAGTCTCTACGTGGCGATCGAGACGGCCCGCAACACCGGCCTCCACTGATCACCAGAACCCCTCTTCAACTCACAGGACCTTTGCCGGGGAACCTGGCAGTCGGCCCTTCACTTGTTGAGGGATTCGTGAAAGCGTTCACATTCACAAGCAAGCCCTGCATGTAATACCAAGGAGAGGTAGCAGCCATGGACTGGCGTCACAACGCCGTTTGCCGCGAGGAAGACCCCGAGCTCTTCTTCCCCATCGGCAACACCGGTCCTGCGCTGCTGCAGATCGAGGAAGCCAAGGCCGTCTGCCGTCGCTGCCCGGTGATCGAGCAGTGTCTGCAGTGGGCGCTCGAGTCCGGTCAGGACTCCGGCGTCTGGGGTGGTCTCAGCGAGGACGAGCGCCGCGCCATGAAGCGCCGCGCCGCCCGCAACCGGGCTCGTCAGGCCTCCGCCTGACAACCCACCCCTGCTGACAGCCTGAGCTTGGCGGCGCGTACAGCGAGTACGCATCTCCCGCCCCCGAGCCGCAGCGCGCAGTTCCCCCGATGCGCTTAGTTAAGCAGCAACGAGCTTTAGCCCCGGACCACTTGGTGGTCCGGGGCTCATCGCTTTCCGGGCCCTCTTCGCCGCCCGGCGCCTCGTCCGGGACTGTGGTTTCCGCTACTTCTGCGCTCGCACGGGGAGGTCGAGGATGACGCGGGTGCCGCGGTCCGGGGCCGGGACCATGTCGAAAGTGCCTCCCAATTCGCCCTCCACCAGAGTCCGCACGATCTGCAGGCCGAGATTGCCGGCGGTGTGCGGATCGAACCCTTCCGGCAGGCCGACCCCGTCGTCCTGGACCGTGACCAGCAGCCGGGCTTCCTTGGTCGTGCCGCCACGGACCGCCGAGACCTCCACCGTGCCGGTGTCGCCCTCACGGAAACCGTGCTCCAGCGCGTTCTGCAGCACCTCGGTCAGCACCATCGACAACGGGGTGGCGACCTCGGCGTCGAGAATGCCGAAGCGGCCGGTGCGCCGACCTGCGACCTTGCCCGGGGAGATCTCCGCGACCATGGCCAGCACGCGGTCGGCGATGTCGTCGAACTCGACCCGCTCGTCCAGGTTCTGGGAGAGCGTCTCGTGCACGATCGCAATCGATCCGACGCGCCGCACCGCCTCTTCGAGGGCCTCGCGCCCACGGTCGGACTCGATACGCCGGGCCTGGAGGCGGAGCAGCGCCGCCACGGTCTGGAGGTTGTTCTTGACCCGGTGGTGGATCTCCCGGATGGTCGCGTCCTTGGTGATCAACTCGCGCTCACGGCGACGCAGTTCGGTGACGTCGCGGAGCAGGACGAGGGAACCGATCCGGGTGCCCTTCGGCTTGAGCGGGATGGCGCGGAACTGGATCACTCCGTCTGTGGCCTCGATCTCGAACTCGCGCGGCGCCCAGCCGCTGGCGACCTTGGCGAGCGCCTCGTCCACCGGGCCCCGGGTCGGCGCGAGTTCGGCGGTGGTCCTGCCCAGGTGCTGCCCGACGAGGTCGGAGGCGAGGCCGAGCCGGTGGTAGGCGGACAGGGCGTTCGGGGAGGCGTACTGCACGATGGCGTCCGCGTCGAGCCGGATCAGGCCGTCGCCCACCCGGGGAGAGGCGTCCATGTCGAGCTGCTGGTTCGCGAACGGGAAGGATCCGGCCGCGATCATCTGCGCGAGGTCGGACGCACTCTGCAGATAGGTGAGCTCCAGACGGCTCGGAGTGCGCACGGTGAGGAGGTTGGTGTTGCGCGCGATGACGCCGAGGACGCGTCCTTCCCGCCGTACGGGGATCGACTCGACCCGGACGGGTACCTCCTCGCGCCACTCGGGGTCGCCCTCGCGCACGATGCGGCCCTCGTCGAGCGCTACGTCCAGCATCGGGCGGCGGCCGCGCGGGACGAGGTGGCCCACCATGTCGTCCTGGTACGAGGTCGGGCCGGTGTTGGGTCGCATCTGGGCGACCGAGACGTACCGGGCGCCGTCGCTGGTGGGGACCCACAGGACCAGGTCGGCGAAGGAGAGATCGGAGAGCAGCTGCCACTCCGAGACCAGCAGGTGCAGCCACTCGAGGTCGGTGTCGTCGAGGGCGGTGTGCTGGCGTACGAGTTCGTTCATGGAGGGCACGTGTGCGAGCGTACCCGGGGGTTCGTACGGCCCTGAAACACCCGCGGGCCGCGGCGCCTGAGAGGGACCCTCAACCCTCCCGGCACCGCAGCCCGGAGCAACATCGGCCGTGGGGTGTGCGGTCCCGGTCGGCCGAAGGATGAGGATCCGGGGCAGTCAGGGCAGAGAGCCTCGGTTCCTCGGTCCGCCTTCCTGTGCGGGGAAGACGGAGTCTGGTGCGCGTTGCACACGCGCGCTCGTTACGCATTGTGGACTAGACCACTTGTGAGTGTCCATGCGTGGGAGGCTGTTCGTCGTTGTCTTTTCTGCGGCACGTCGGAGACACCGCCGCCCAGCAGGCAGCCTAACCCGTATGGGTTCCCGTGCGGGGCCAGATGGACAGGGCAATTTCCGCGACGGCCTCCAGTTCCTCCCGGCTCGCCCCGTCGCGCGCCTGTTGTGACATGCCCTGGATCATCGCCCCGGTGTGGCGGGCCAGTGCGGCGGCGTCGGTGGCCGGCGGCAGCACGCCGGCGGCGATATCGGCTCTGATGCGGCTCTCGAACGCGGCGATGTTGGCGTTGCGACGGTCCCGCAGCGACTGCTCCACCTCGGGGTTGGAGCAATTCGCGGCCGCGTGGACGACGAGACAGCCGTGCGGGTGGCCGGGTTCGGTGTAGACGGCGGCGGCTTCGCGGAGGATGCGCTCGACGGCGGCCCGCGCCGTGGGCTCCTCGGCGAGGGCGCGGTCGGTGAAGGATCCGTGTCGCGTGCCGTACACGCGGACGACCTCGTCGAAGAGGGAGCGCTTGTCCCCGAAAGCCGCGTAGAGGCTGGGCGCGCCGATGTCCATGACACGGGTGAGGTCGGAGACGGACGTGGCCTCGTAACCGTGCTCCCAGAAGGCCAGAAGAGCTTTCTCCAGCGCGGTCTCGCGATCGAAGGAGCGGGGGCGGCCACGAGGCCTGGCCTTGGTCTTGCCACCACCGATGACCCTCGCACTCGTGGCGTCGGGCTCCTTCGGGGCCTTCGCGGTTCCGTCGTCGTTCACCATGGGATGCATTTTATAGCGGGCACTAGAGAAATGTCGCCGGGCTGCTGTACGGTCATTTCTGTAGCGACCGCTAGGTAAATGAGAAGGGGGCCCGTCATGGGCGTACTCACGGGCAGGACGGCACTCGTCACAGGGGCGAGCAGGGGCATCGGGCGAGGAATCGCCGAGCGGCTGGGGCGTGACGGCGCACGGGTCGCGGTGCACTACGGCAGGAACGAGACGGCGGCGAAGGAGACGGTCGCGGCGATCGAGAGGGCCGGGGGCTCAGCGTTCGCGGTGGGCGTGGAGCTGGGCCTGCCGGGGGACGCCGAGGCACTGTGGGAGGAGTTCGACCGCTACGCGGACGGGCTGGACATCCTGGTGAACAACGCGGCGATCGCTACCACACGGCCGATCGGGCAATTGGAGGAGCGGGAGTACGACGAGGTCTTCGCGGTGAACGTGAAGGCGCCGTTCTTCATCCTCAAGCACGGCATGACGCGCCTGCGGGACGGCGGCCGGGTCGTCAACATCTCGTCGGGGCTGGCCAGGACGGCGGTGATGCCGGACTACATGACGTACGCAATGACGAAGGGCGCGCTGGACGTTCTCTCGCGAGACCTGTCCAAGGTGCTGGGACACCGGGGCATCACGGTGAACTCGGTGGCCCCGGGCATCATCGACACGGACAACACGGCAGAACTGCTGCACGGCAGCCCTGACGGCTGGGCGAAGGCCGCGGCGATATCGGCACTGGGCGGGGTCGGCGAGCCCGCCGAGGTCGCCGACGTGGTGGCGTTCCTGGTGTCGGACGGTGGGCGATGGATGACGGGGAGTTGGGTGGATGTGACGGGGGGTTCGCTCACGTAGGCGTGGAGGGGTGGGTCGTGGTGGCGCGGTGACCGTGCGAGCCCGGGTGGGGCACTGACCGTGACAGCCCGGGCGGGGCACTGACCGTGACAGCCCGGGCGGGGCACGGTGTTCGCGACAGCCCGGGCGGGGCACGGTGTTCGCGACGACCAAGTAGCGCGGCCCGCGGTGGCGCTCTGGACCTCCCCGTCCTGAGTGCGTCTCCGTCACCTTCGCCGGCGCCCGGGGCGCGTCCGGGCCCTGGCCCCGGGCGAGGGTGACCACGTGGGCCAGGAGCTGGCGGGGGCCGGACACGAGCCGGCGTAGGACGGCCGGTTGTTCCGCCATCGCCCGGGCCATCGTCCGGCCGGGAAACTCGCGCAGGTGGTCCGGCGCCTCCCAGGGCACTGCCTCCTGGGGCACTGCCTCCGAGGGTGATGAGCAGAGCGCTGTTCACCCCCTGGTGACCTGGTCGGCACGGTGGCGTCGCCCCCGCGGGAGCGCCGGTGCCGACCCTGGGAGGGGCAGTCCCCCTCTGTTAGATTGGTCTAAACCACGTGACCCTAGCGGGTCCAGTCCCACTGAACACTCCCCTCAGATCGGCACTCCTCTCAGATCGGCAGGCCCAGCGTGGAAGTTGTCATCGTTCCGGACGCCAAGTCGGGCGGCGAGCTCATCGCCGAGGCCATGGCCCAGCTGCTCCGACGCAAGCCCGGTGCCCTGCTCGGCGTGGCCACCGGCTCGACGCCGCTGCCCGTGTACGAGGCGCTGGCGGCGAAGGTGCGCTCCGGTGCCGTGGATGTCGGTCGGGCTCGGATCGCGCAGCTCGACGAGTACGTGGGGCTGCCCGCCGATCACCCGGAGTCCTACCGCTCGGTGCTGCGGCGTGAGGTGCTGGAGCCGTTGGGGATCGGGATGGACCAGTTCACGGGCCCGGACGGCACGGCGGACGACGTGCCGGGGGCGTGCGAGGCGTACGACAAGGCGCTGTCGAACGCCGGAGGCGTGGACCTTCAGCTGCTGGGGATCGGGACCGACGGGCACATAGGGTTCAACGAGCCGTGCTCCTCGCTGGCGTCGCGGACCCGGATCAAGACGCTGACCGAGCAGACCCGGATCGACAACGCGCGCTTCTTCGACGGCGACATCGACCAGGTGCCGCACCACGTGATCACGCAGGGCATCGGCACCATCCTGGAGGCCCGGCATCTGGTGCTGCTCGCCACCGGCGAGGGCAAGGCCGACGCGGTCGCGGCGACCGTGGAGGGGCCGGTCGCCGCGGTGTGCCCGGCGTCCGCGCTCCAGCTCCACCCCCATGCGACCGTCGTCGTCGACGAGGCCGCCGCGTCGAAGCTGAAGCTGGCGGACTACTTCCGGCACACCTACGCCAACAAGCCGGAGTGGCAGGGGATCTAGCCAGGGTCTCCCGACCGAACCGGTCGGCATCGTCACGTCCTTGCCGCCCGATCCGACGACAGGCCTGGCGACCGAGAGCCCTGCCTAGCGGCCGAGTATCTCCGCCTCCAACACGTCGTCCTCGGCCGGTTCGTCCTGAGCGCGCCAGCCGGCCATCCACAGGGGCATCACCCAGTGGACGACGAGGACGGCGATCAGCAGGGGTGCGGCATAGGCCTTCGGGGCGTCGCCGGCGACCCCGCCCGTGATCAGCAGCGTGACCACGACCGCTGCCAGAAGCAGGGTCGTCACACGGTGAGCCCGGGCCAGGGCGTGGCTGCGTTCTGCCGACTGGCGCTCGTCCAGCGCGCGTTCGCGCAGCTCCAGCACACCTCGGGTGGCGCCGTTGATCACGCCGGTGGCCACCATCCAGGGCAGCAGCAGTACTGCCGTGACGGCCACGGGCCACAGTGGCTCGCCCTCGGCGAGGAAGAAGTGGGTCATCAGAGCGCCGATGGCCACGGTGAGGGTGACATGGGCGGCGACGGCCAGGCGGCGGCGCGCCGCCGTGGCGTACCAGGCCGCCGCGCGGCGGTCGTTCATCAGCCGCAGCATGCTCCGGTCGTAGCGGGTCAGGCGTGTCGTCGTCATGGCTGGTTCCTCCCGTAGACCTCGTGCGTGAGCGGCCGGAACGGTTCGAGGGAGAAGAGGGCCTCGACCGGCAGACCGAAGAACCTGGAGATCTTCAGCGCCAGGTCGAGGCTCGGGTTGTACTGCCCCCGCTCGATGTAGCCGATGGTCTGGTAGTGGGCTCCCACTGCCTCGGCCAGGCTCTGGCGCGACACCTTGTGCTCGGCCCGCACCACGGCCAGCCTGTTGTGAACCTGCTCGCTCATGTATAACAAGTACTACATTCGGACGCAGCCTTACAACCATGCTTCCGATTGCGGCCGCCGCGAGCGAAGACGGGTCGGTGGTGAAGGCCGCATCGGCCGAGGGTCTCCATGGCATCCGCATCCGCGCCTCGGCGGGTCCACTGCGGTAAGGGCACCCAACCAAGGGCACGGCGAGGGTGTCCTCGGCCGGGCCGGCACGGAGTGCAGCGGACCGGCCGGTCCACCCGCCCACTCTCACCTCAGCCGGACCCACACCCAGCGCAGCCGGACCGGCCGACTCATCCACCCACTCCCACCAACGCCATGCCCCCGCCGATCACCTCGGCCGGACCACGGAGTGCACCGAACCGGCCGGTCCACCTGCTCGCTCTCACCTCAGCCGGACCACGGAGCGCCGCGGAGCAGCCGGCTCACCCGCCCGCTCTCACCACCCCTTGACCCCGGCGATCACCTCGGCCGCCGCCCGGGCGCAGACGCGGGCCGCGCCGTGGGTGGCGAGGTGCAGGGCGCCGCGCGGGGCGGCCTGGGGGACGCCCATCTCGACGACGATGGTGTCGGGGCGGGCCGCCAGCAGGGCGTCGAGGGCGGAGGCCATCCAGGGGTGGCGGTGTTCGTCGCGGACGACGGCGACGATACGGCGCGGGCCGGCCGCCTGAAGGGCCGCCCGGCCCGCGCTCTCGCCTGCCTCGGTCTCCGGGCCGTCCCCGGCGGAGAAGCTGCCCGTCACCGTGCCCGGCAGGAGGTGGACGAGTTCCGCGGCGACGCCCCACGGGGTCTCGTCGCCCACGGCGATGTTGGCGACGGGGGTGAAGGCGGCGACGTAGGGCGGTTCGGTGAGGGGCTCGAAGGCATCGGGGCTGTTCAGGCCCGGGGCGGCGGTCACGGTCAGGGCGCGGCGGGCGGCGTGCAGGCCGACCTCGGTGCCTTGGGTGCCCTGGGCCCCCGGGGTGCCGTCGGCCGGGCGGCCCGTCGTGCCCGCCCAGCGAGCCAGGGCGCGTACCCGTTCGGCGGCCTCGGCCAGGCGCTGCTCCGGGAGTTCACCGACGCGCACGGCTCCGACGAGAGCGTCGCGCAGGCGCTGTACGGTCGCCTCGTCGGCCAGGCCGCCGCCCACGCAGATCGCGTCGGCGCCCGCGGCGATGGCGAGGACGCTGCCGCGTTCGATGCCGTAGGTGCCGGCGATGGCGCGCATCTCCATGCCGTCGGTGACGATGAGGCCGTCGTAGCCGAGCTCGCCGCGGAGCAGGCCGGTGAGGATGCGCCGGGACAGGGTGGCCGGACGGTCGGGGTCGAGGGCGGGGACCAGGATGTGGGCGCTCATGACGGCCCGGGTGCCGGCGGCGATGGCGGCGCGGAACGGGGTCAGTTCGCGCTCGGCCAGCACGTCGGCGGAGATGCCGATGCGCGGCAGGGCGTGGTGGGAGTCGACGGCCGTGTCGCCGTGGCCGGGGAAGTGCTTGGTGCAGGCGGCGACTCCGGCGGACTGCAGGCCGGTGACGTAGGCGGCGGTGTGCCGGGCGGTCAGTGCGGTATCGGCGCCGAAGGAGCGGACGCCGATGACCGGGTTGCGCGGGTCGGAGTTGACGTCGGCGGAGGGTGCCCAGTTGAGGTTGACGCCGCAGGCGGCGAGGCGGCGGCCCAGCTCGTGGGCGACCTGCTGGGTCAGCTCCACGTCGTCGACCGCGCCGAGGGCGTGGTTGCCCGGGAAGGAGGAGCCGCTGCGCACCTCCAGGCGGGTCACGTCACCGCCCTCCTCGTCGATCGCGACGAGGACGTCGTCGCGCTCGGCCCGCAGCTGGGCGGTCAGGGCGGCCAGTTGGCCGGGGGAGGCGATGTTGCGGCCGAACAGTCCGACGGAGGCGAGGCCCTCACCGAGCCGCCGCAGCAGCCAGTCGGGGGCGGTGGTGCCGGTGAAGCCGGGCTGGAGGACCGTCAGGGCGTCGCGGGTGAGTGTGTCGGTGCCGCTGGCGAGTGTCGTCATCGGGTGGGGTCATCCCTTCACGGCGCCCGCGGTCAGGCCCGCGGCCATCTTGCGCTGGACGAGGAGGAAGAGGGCGACGATCGGCACGGCCATCATCGTGGCGCCGGCCATCATCGGGGCGTATTCGGTGCCGTGTTTGGTGGTGAAGTTGCCGAGCCAGACGGTCGCGGTCTGGTTCTTCTGGCTGAGCAGCATCAGGGCGTAGAGGTACTCGTTCCAGGCCTGGATGAAACCGTAGACCGAGGTGGCGACCATGCCGGGGGCCAGGAGCGGGAAGACGACCCGCAGGAAGGCGCCGGTGCGGGAGCAGCCGTCGACCATGGCGGCCTCCTCCAGTTCCTTCGGGATGTTGACGATGAAGCCCCTCAGCGTCCACACCGTGAACGGGAGGATGAAGGTCAGGTACGTGATGATGAGGCCGGTGAGCCGGTCGTACTGGCCCAGGTCGTTGAGGAGCAGGAACACCGGGATGATCATGGCGACCAGCGGGACCATCTGGACGGCGAGGATGCCCACGATCACGATTTTCCGGCCGCGGAAGGCGAACCGGGAGATGGCGAGCGCGGCCAGCAGCCCCACGACGATGCCGATGACGACCACGGCCAGCGACACCACCAGGCTGCGGCCCACCGGGCCCCAGAAGTCGGCGATGTCCAGTGCCCGGCTGAAGTTGTCGAGGGTGACGCCGGTCGGCAGCAGGCTCGGATCCGCGTCGATGGCGTCCTCGGCGGGCTTGAACGCCGTGTTGAGCATCCAGTAGAGCGGGAAGCCCGCGGTGACGAAGACGAGGAGGCCGAGGAGGTTCCAGCCGAGCCGCGAGTTCCTCCGGCGGCCGGTTCCGGCGAGCGTGCTCATTCGACCTCTCCGATCTTCAGCATCTGCCGCATGTAGACGGCGACGACGCCGAGCAGCAGCAGGACGGTGATCAGCGCGATGGCCGAACCCTGGGCGTAATCGTTGACCACGAAGGCCCGGTCGTAGGAGTAGGTGTTGAGGACCTGGAACTCCGGCTCGGGGTGGCCGTTGCGCATGACGAACACTTGGGGGAAGACGCCCATGTCCCAGATGACCGACAGGGTCGTGAGCATCACGATGATCGGCTTGAGGACGGGCAGGGTGACATAGCGGAAGACGCCCCAGGAGCCGGCGCCGTCCAGGCGTGCGGCCTCCTCCAGTTCCTTCGGGACCTGGGTGAGGCCGGCGCTGAGCGTGATGACCACGAACGGCACGGCTCCCCAGATCACCAGCAGCATGATCACCGCCAGGCCCTCGGGACCGCTCGCGAACCAGTTGTGGCCGATCATCTCGACGCCGGGCAACTTGCTGAGCAGGGCGTTGAAGACGCCGTAGTCCGAGTCGAAGAGCCACTTGAACACCGTGGTCGCGACGATCACCGGCATGCCCCAGCTGGCCACCAGCACGATGCTGATGAGGATCTTCAGCCAGCCGGAGACCCGCTGGAGCAGCAGGGCGAGCGCCATGCCGATCACCATGGTGAAGACGACGGCGCCGCCGGCGAAGACGATCGTGCGCAGGACGACGGCCCAGAACTCGCCGTCGCCCAGCACCTCGGCGAAGTTGTCGAACCCGACCGTCTCGGCCGGCTGGAAGCCCCACAGCTGGGACTGACCGAACTTCTGGAAGGACAGGGTGACCAGCCGGACCAGCGGATACCCCATGACCAGGGCGAGGATCAGCAGGCAGGGCGCGAGCAGCAACCAGGGGGCATGGGCCCCGCCGGACGTGCGCTGCCCGCGGGGCCGCCGGTCCCTCGGGAGCGGCGGTGGTGCCTGCCGCGGTGGCGGCACCTTGGCAGGTGTGGTGGTGTCTGCGGCACTCATCGCGCGCTCCTTGGCGGTCCCTCAAATCGTACGAGAATCAGGGCCCCGTCCCCGGACTGCGGGGAGGTGACGGGGCCCTGGGCTCAGGTCACTTGGTGTTGATGACCTTGTCGATCGCCGCGTCCGCGTCCTTGGCGGCGGCCTCGACGGACTTCTTGCCGGTGCCGATGCTCTGCAGCATGGTCTGCAGGATCTGGGCCTTCTCGACCTGGCCCCAGCCGGGAGCCATCGGGACGAACCAGTTGGACTCGGCAGCGGTGGCGGGCACCGCCGTCTTCGGGTCGTTCTTGAGCGTCGCGAGGTCGGTCTTGTTGTTGGGCAGGTTGCCCTTGGCCATCAGGCCCTTCTGTCCGGAGGAGCCGGTGAACGCGTTGATCCACTCGGCGGCCAGGGCCTGCGCGTCGGACTTCACCGGCACGGCGAGGTCGGAGCCGCCGAGGAAGACGGGCATGTTCTTGCCGGACGGGCCGGGCATCACGAAGTTCTCGAGGTTGCCCTTGAGCTTGCCGGTCTTGTCGTTCTTCGGGTCCTCGGCGGTGGCGCCCTCCCAGGCGGCCGCGAAGATCATGGCGGACTTGCCCTGGCCGTAGACGATGTAGCGGTCGGCCTCGTCCTTGGTCTTGTCGCCGTGCATGTAGCGGTCGATGACGTTCTTGAACTCGGTGAGGCCCTTGAGGGACTCGGGCGAGGAGAGGGAGGCCTTCCACTGGCCGCCCGACTCGGTGGCGATGGCGCCGCCGGCGTCGTAGACGAAGGACATGGCCGCGTACCAGTCGCGGGTGGGCTGGTACCAGGCGTTGTACTGGTCGCCCTGCTTCTTCTGGATCTTGTCCAGGGCGTCGGTCAGTTCCTTGTACGTCTTCGGCGTGGACTTCACCCCGACCGAGGCGGCCACGTCCTTGCGCCAGTTGGCGACGCGGCCACCGGCGTAGTAGGGGACGCCGTAGGTCTTGCCCTCGTAGGTGACGGAGGCCTTGAGGCCGTCCAGCCAGGCGTCCGCGTTGTCGAACGTGCCCTGGTCGAGGGGGGCGAAGGCGCCCTTGACCATGTAGCCGAGCATCTCGGTGTTGCCCATCTCGACCACGTCGGGCACCTTGTCGGTGGCGAGGACGGCGTCGAGCTTGGCGTTCTTGTCGGGCCAGCCGTAGTACTCGTGGTTGATCTTGACGCCGGGGTGCTTCTTCTGCACCGCGGCATCGGCGGCCTTCACCAGCTCCGGCCAGTTGTTCTGGGCGTCGACGGTGAGCCAGACGGTCAGCTCCTTGGCGTCCGCGCCCTTGTCGGAACCCCCGCCCCCCTCGCCGCCGCACGCCGCGATGGAGACCATCATGCCCGCGATACCGATCGCGGCTGTCAGCTTGCGCTTCACGCCACCCTCCTCAGGGATCCCACAACCCCCCTGGCTCCCCGCAGTGAACGTGGGGCCGGGCCTGGACCAATGGTGTAGACCATTACGGGGAGCTTGGACCAGACCGGCAGGCCTGTCAAGGCTGCCCATACAGCCCTGACCAGCCGTTATGCGACCTACATATGCAGGAACCTTTAAGTAAGAAGCCAGCGAAAACCCGGGTGCACACGGCATACTGCGGGTAGACCACAGGGAATGGTGGACTAGACCAAAAGAAGCGCCGACGGTATACAAGTGGGATCGTGTCGGCGGACGAGCCGGGAAGGCGGAGCATGAGCACCGAGGTCAGCAGTGCGGAGAACGAGAACGGGGTGCCCGTCCGTACCGCGCGCGTGCCCAAGTACTACCGCCTGAAGAAGCACCTGCTCGACATGACGGAAACCCAGGCGCCCGGCACGCCGGTTCCGCCCGAGCGCACGCTGGCGGCGGAGTTCGACACCTCCCGCACGACCGTGCGCCAGGCGCTGCAGGAGCTGGTCGTCGAAGGCCGGCTGGAGCGCATCCAGGGCAAGGGCACGTTCGTCGCCAAGCCGAAGGTCTCGCAGGCGCTGCAACTGACCTCGTACACCGAGGACATGCGCGCCCAAGGCCTCGAACCCACCTCGCAGCTGCTGGACATCGGCTACATCACCGCCGACGACCGCCTGGCCGGGCTGCTCGACATCACGCCCGGCGGGCGCGTGCTGCGCATCGAGCGGCTGCGCATGGCCAACGGCGAGCCGATGGCCATCGAGACCACCCACCTGAGCGCCAAACGCTTCCCCGCCCTGCGCCGCTCCCTGGTGAAGTACACGTCCCTGTACACCGCGCTGGCCGAGGTCTACGACGTCCGACTCGCGGAGGCCGAGGAGACCATCGAGACGTCCCTGGCCACCCCGCGCGAGGCCGGACTGCTCGGCACGGACGTCGGCCTGCCGATGCTGATGCTCTCCCGGCACTCGCTGGACCGGGACGGGCAGCCGGTGGAGTGGGTGCGGTCGGTATACCGGGGCGACCGGTACAAGTTCGTGGCCCGGCTGAAGCGGCCCGCCGACTAGCCGCCCCGGACAGGGACTTGGCCGCCGCCGAGGGCTGCTGCGGGACCGGCTTCCGGTTGGGTACCGCATTGCGGACGAGGGGTTCCGCTGTCGCCGCACCCTGACCTAGATTGCCTGCGCATCGCACAGGTGATCACCAAGGGGACGGAGCCGCCTGATGTCGCAAGCCCCAGAAGTCAGCAGAGGGCCGGTGGTGACGCCCATGCGCGTCGTCATCGCCGTCTGCCTCGTAGCGCCGTTCGTGGCCATGCTGTGGGTCGGCTCGTACGCGAAGACCGACCCGGCCTTCATCGGGATCCCGTTCTTCTACTGGTACCAGATGGCGTGGGTGCTCATCTCCACCGCCCTGACGATGATCGCCTACAAGCTGTGGCAGCGTGACCAGCGCGCCCGCTCGGCCGCGAAGGGCGGTGCTGCGCGGTGAAGGACGGCGTGAACGGCGTCGCACTCGGCGTTTTCATCTTCTTCTTCCTGGCCGTGACGGTCATGGGCTTCCTGGCAGCGCGCTGGCGCAAGGCCGAGAACGAACACAGCCTCGACGAATGGGGCCTGGGCGGCCGCTCGTTCGGCACCTGGGTCACCTGGTTCCTGCTGGGCGGCGACCTGTACACGGCGTACACCTTCGTCGCCGTCCCGGCCGCGATCTACGCGGCGGGCGCGGCCGGCTTCTTCGCGGTGCCCTACACGATCCTGGTGTATCCGCTGATCTTCACGTTCCTCCCCCGCCTGTGGTCGGTCTCCCACAAGCACGGGTACGTCACGACGTCCGACTTCGTACGCGGCCGCTTCGGCTCGAAAAGCCTGTCGCTCGCTGTGGCCCTGACCGGCATCCTGGCGACGATGCCGTACATCGCGCTCCAGCTCGTCGGTATCCAGGCCGTGCTGGACGTGATGGGCGTCGGCGGCGGCGAGAACACCAACTGGTTCATCAAGGACCTGCCGCTGCTGATCGCGTTCGGCGTCCTGGCGGCGTACACGTACTCGTCGGGTCTGCGGGCCCCCGCGCTCATCGCGTTCGTGAAGGACACGCTGATCTACATCGTCATCGCGGTGGCGATCATCTACATCCCGATCAAGCTGGGCGGCTTCGACGACATCTTCGCCAAGGCCGGCGAGGCCTACAGCCAGACCAACCCGGCCACGGGTGCGCCGCGCGGCGCGCTGGTGCCGTCGGAGGCGGGCCAGTGGACCTACGCCACACTGGCGCTGGGCTCCGCCCTGGCCCTCTTCATGTACCCGCACTCGATCACGGCGACGCTGTCCTCGAAGAGCCGTGACGTGATCCGCCGCAACACCACGATCCTGCCGCTGTACTCCCTGATGCTGGGTCTGCTCGCGCTGCTCGGGTTCATGGCGATCGCGGCCGGCATCAAGGTGCAGAACGGCCAGCTGGCCATTCCGCAGCTGTTCGAGACGATGTTCCCGGACTGGTTCGCGGGCGTGGCGTTCGCGGCGATCGGCATCGGCGCTCTGGTGCCCGCGGCCATCATGTCCATCGCGGCCGCGAACCTCTTCACCCGCAACATCTACAAGGACTTCATCAAGCCGGACGCCACACCGGCGCAGGAGACCAAGGTCTCCAAGCTGGTCTCCCTGCTGGTGAAGGTGGGCGCCCTGGCCTTCGTGCTCACCATGGACAAGACGGTCGCCATCAACTTCCAGCTCCTGGGCGGCATCTGGATCCTGCAGACCTTCCCGGCCCTGGTCGGCGGCCTGTTCACCCGCTGGTTCCACCGCTGGGCACTGCTCGCGGGCTGGGCGGTCGGCATGATCTACGGCACTGCCGCCGCGTACGGTGTGGCCTCCCCGACCCAGAAGCACTTCGGCGGCAGCGCGAAGGAGATCCCCGGCATCGGGGAGATCGGGTACATCGGCCTCACGGCGTTCGTCCTGAACGTCGTCGTCACCGTCGTCCTGACCTTCGTCCTGAAGGCCGTGAAGGCCCCCGAAGGCATCGACGAGACCAAGCCGGAGGACTACACGGCGGACGCGGGCGACCCGGGGGTCCAGGTGGAGCTCCCGCCCGCGACCGCCGGTAGCGCCCATTAGGGGCGCGGGAAACCGCGCGAACGACCGCACACCACCCGCAGCGGGCCGCCGTGAGAAGGATTCACGGCGGCCCGCTGTCATGTGGAGTTGACGCTCTGACACCAGCACGACACAACATCTGGGGGTGCCATGCGCGCCCGGCACAAGATGTATGCTCATGCTCGCTGTCGCCGCAGGGGAATCCGGTGCGAATCCGGAACTGTCCCGCAACGGTGTACTTGTGCACGTTTCGTGCACACGAATCAGTCCGAGGACCTGCCGACAGCGCACCCGGCCACCCGGCCGGTGTGCTCCGACGTCCGGGCCTCGTGGAATGGGCCGGTGGACGCGACGCCGCGTGCGCTCGTGTGCTGCCCCCTGCCCTCGACGAGGCCCCGTGCCGAGCGAGGGAGAGCCCCCACGTGACCATCGCGCCAGCCGAACCGGTCTCAGCCGCCGAAGAAACGCAGGACGCTCCCGGAGCCGCGTTGCTACGGACCCTGACCGAGCTGACCGCCGACCTCCCCGACACCGACCCCGGCCGGGTCGCCGCCGCCGCGCTGCGCGGCCGGTCCGCCCAGGGCGACGAGACGGAGTTGCGGGAGCTGGCGACGGAGGCCGCGGCCGGTCTGATCTCCGAGGAACCCGCGTACTCCCGGCTGGCCGCCCGGCTGCTGACCATCGGCATCCGCGACGAGGCCGCCTCGCAGGGCGTCACCTCCTTCACCGAGTCCGTCGCGGCCGGCCACCGCGAGGGCCTCATCGCCGACCGCACCGCCGAGTTCGTGCGGCTGCACGCCGCCCGGCTCGACGCGCTCGTCGACACCGGCGCCGACGACCGCTTCGGTTACTTCGGCCTGCGCACCCTGCACAGCCGCTACCTGCTCCGGCACCCGCTCACCCGCAAGGTCGTCGAGACGCCCCAGCACTTCATGCTGCGCGTCGCCGCCGGTCTGGCCGAGGACGACACCAGCCGCTCGGTGGACGAGGTCGCCGCGCTCTACGCGCTCATGAGCCGCCTCGACTACCTCCCCTCCTCCCCCACCCTCTTCAACTCGGGCACCCGGCACCCGCAGATGTCGTCCTGCTACCTCCTCGACTCCCCCAAGGACGAGCTGGACTCCATCTACGACCGCTACCACCAGGTGGCCCGGCTATCGAAGCACGCCGGTGGCATCGGACTGGCCTACTCCCGCATCCGTGCCCGCGGTTCGCTGATCCGCGGCACCAACGGGCACTCCAACGGCATCGTCCCGTTCCTGAAGACCCTCGACGCCTCGGTCGCCGCCGTGAACCAGGGAGGCCGCCGCAAGGGCGCCGCCGCCGTCTACCTGGAGACCTGGCACTCCGACCTCGAGGAGTTCCTGGAGCTGCGCGACAACACCGGCGAGGACGCCCGCCGTACGCACAACCTGAACCTCGCGCACTGGGTTCCGGACGAGTTCATGCGGCGTGTGAACGCCGACAAGCAGTGGTCGTTGTTCTCCCCCTCGGACGTGCCCGAGCTGGTCGACCTGTGGGGTGAGGAGTTCGACGCCGCCTACCGGGCGGCCGAGGCGAAGGGCCTGGCGAAGAAGACGCTCCCGGCGCGCGAGCTGTACGGCCGGATGATGCGCACCCTCGCGCAGACCGGCAACGGCTGGATGACCTTCAAGGACGCCGCCAACCGCACCGCCAACCAGACGGCCGAGCCCGGCCACGTCGTGCACTCCTCCAACCTCTGCACGGAGATCCTGGAGGTCACCGACGACGGGGAGACGGCGGTCTGCAACCTCGGCTCGGTCAACCTGGGTGCCTTCGTGAGTGACGGGGACCTCGACTGGGAGCGCCTGGACGATACCGTCCGCACGGCCGTGACCTTCCTCGACCGGGTCGTCGACATCAACTTCTACCCCACCGAGCAGGCGGGCCGCTCCAACGCCCGCTGGCGTCCGGTCGGCCTGGGCGCGATGGGCCTCCAGGACGTCTTCTTCAAGCTGCGCCTGCCCTTCGACTCGCCCGAGGCCAAGGCCCTGTCCACCCGGATCGCCGAGCGCATCATGCTCGCCGCCTACGAGGCTTCGGCCGACCTCGCCGAGCGGAGCGGTCCGCTGCCGGCCTGGGAGAAGACCCGCACGGCCCGGGGCGTGCTGCATCCCGACCACTACGACGTGGAGCTCACCTGGCCCGAGCGCTGGGCGGCCCTGCGCGAGCGGATCGCGACGACCGGCCTGCGCAACTCCCTGCTCCTCGCCATCGCGCCCACGGCCACGATCGCCTCGATCGCGGGCGTGTACGAGTGCATCGAGCCGCAGGTGTCCAACCTGTTCAAGCGCGAGACGCTGTCGGGTGAGTTCCTCCAGGTCAACTCCTACCTGGTGGACGAGCTGAAGCGGCTCGGCGTGTGGGACGCCCGCAGCCGGGAGGCTCTGCGCGAGGCCAACGGCTCGGTGCAGGACTTCGCCTGGATCCCCGAGGACGTCCGCGCCCTCTACCGCACGGCGTGGGAGATCCCGCAGCGCGGCCTGATCGACATGGCGGCGGCCAGGACCCCGTTCCTGGACCAGTCGCAATCGCTGAACCTCTTCCTGGAGACGCCGACCATCGGCAAGCTCTCCTCGATGTACGCCTACGCCTGGAAGTCCGGGCTGAAGACGACGTACTACCTGCGCTCGCGCCCGGCGACCCGTATCGCCCGCGCCGCCCGGGCCACCGTCCCCGCGCAGGCCACCGCCGATCCCGAAGCGGTCGCCTGCTCCCTGGAAAACCCCGAGTCCTGCGAGGCCTGCCAGTGATGAGCACCCAGAACCTTCTCGACCCCGGCTTCGAGCTCACCCTGCGTCCCATGCGCTACCCGGACTTCTACGAGCGCTACCGGGACGCCATCAAGAACACCTGGACGGTGGAGGAGGTCGACCTCCACTCGGACGTCGCCGACCTCGCCAAGCTGTCCCCCGCGGAGCAGCACCTGATCGGCCGCCTGGTGGCCTTCTTCGCGACGGGGGACTCGATCGTCGCGAACAACCTGGTGCTGACGCTGTACAAGCACATCAACTCCCCCGAGGCGCGGCTGTATCTGAGCCGGCAGCTCTTCGAGGAGGCCGTGCACGTCCAGTTCTATCTGACCCTGCTCGACACCTACCTGCCCGACCCGGAGGACCGTGCGGCGGCCTTCGCGGCGGTGGAGAACATCCCGTCCATCCGCGAGAAGGCCTCGTTCTGCTTCAAGTGGATGGACTCGGTGGAGAAGATGGACCGGCTGGAGACCCGGTCCGACCGCCGGCGTTTCCTGCTCAACCTGATCTGCTTCGCCGCGTGCATCGAAGGCCTGTTCTTCTACGGCGCCTTCGCCTACGTGTACTGGTTCCGCAGCCGGGGCCTGCTGCACGGCCTGGCCACCGGCACCAACTGGGTGTTCCGCGACGAGACGATGCACATGTCCTTCGCCTTCGACGTGGTCGACACGGTCCGCAAGGAGGAGCCGGACCTGTTCGACGACCGGCTCCAGCAGGAGGTGACGGACATGCTCCGGGAGGCCGTCGAGGCCGAGCTGCAATTCGCGCGCGACCTGTGCGGGGACGGTCTCCCGGGCATGAACACCGAGTCGATGCGGCAGTACCTGGAGTGTGTCGCCGACCAGCGGCTCACCCGCCTGGGCTTCGCCGCGGTGTACGGCTCCGAGAACCCCTTCTCCTTCATGGAGCTCCAGGGGGTTCAGGAGCTGACCAACTTCTTCGAGCGGCGGCCCTCCGCGTACCAGGTGGCGGTCGAGGGGACCGTCGACCTGGACGAGGACTTCTGAGCCGGTTCGCTCTCCCGGGCCTCCTGGGCCTCCCTGATCCGACGGTCGATGCGCCGCTCGCGCGCCAGGCCGATCACCGACGGGAGGACCAGGAGGACCAGCGTCCCGAGTACGAAGATCATGGCGATGAGTGTCTGCGTCTGGTTCGTGTCCATGGACACCACTGTCACCCCGCACACTCCTTACCGTCAGTGGCAGTACTGCCGTAGACCCTCGAATTACTGCCACTGGCGAGGCACACTGGGAACCATGCTGCAGAACGTGGCCGTCGCCCTGCTCGACGGCGTGAACCCCTTCGAACTCGGTGTGGTGTGCGAGGTTTTCGGCACCGACCGCGGTGATGACGGCCTGCCGGTGTACGACTTCGCCGTCGCCTCGGCCGAGGGTCCGGTCCTGCGCATGAACTCGGGCTTCTCGCTGCACGTCGAACACGGTCTGGAGCGGTTGGAGAGAGCCGATCTGATCGCCGTGCCGGCCGGGCAGAGCTATGCGTCCCGCGAGTTCCCGCCCGAGCTGCTGGACGCCTTGCGGCGCGGGGTCGACCGCGGCGCCCGGGTGCTCAGCGTCTGCTCGGGCGCCTTTGTGCTGGCCGCCGCCGGTCTGCTGGACGGCCGCCGCTGCGCCGTGCACTGGAAGCACGCGAAGGACCTCGCCCGCCGGTACCCGCGCGTGGCCGTCGAGCCGGACGTGCTCTACGTCGACGAGGACCCGGTGATCACCTCCGCCGGCACGGCCGCCGGGATCGACGCCTGCCTGCACCTGGTGCGCAAGGAGCAGGGCAGCGAGGTCGCCAACAAGATCGCCCGGCGGATGGTGGTGCCGCCGCACCGCGACGGCGGCCAGGCCCAGTACATCGAGCGCCCGCTGCCGCCCTCCGAGGCCGACACGATCGGCGAGGTCCTGGCCTGGATGGAACGGCACCTGGACGAGGAGGTCACCGTCGAGCAGCTGGCCGAGCGCGCCCTGATGTCCCCGCGGACCTTCGCCCGCCGCTTCCAGCAGGAGACGGGTACGACGCCCTACCGCTGGATCCTGCGCCAGCGCGTGCTGCTGGCCCAGCGGCTGCTGGAAGCGACGGACGAGACCATGGACGCGATCGCCGGCCGAACGGGGTTCGGCAACGCGGCCGCACTGCGCCACCACTTCGTCCGGGCGGTCGGGACCACCCCGAACGCCTACCGGCGGACGTTCAAGGGCCCGGAGGCGGCCTGAGGCCAGGGACTCTCACCTCTCCACCGGCCGCACCCGCAGGTCGTGCGGCCGGAGCGTGATCCCCACCCGTGTGTCGTCCCTCGACCCCGCCACCTGCTCGAAGCGGTACCTGGTCGCCAGCGCCGCCGTGACCAGCGTCAGCTGGGCCATCGAGAAGTGGTCGCTCGGGCACTTGCGGTTGCCCACACTGAAGGGGCTCATGGCGTGCTTGGGGAGGTCCTTGACCCGGTCCGGAAGCCAGCGGTCGGGATCGAACTCCAGGTGCCGCTCGTACGACTCGGGGTCGCGCTGGATCGCGTACGGGCTGTAGATGATGTCCGCCCCGGAAGGAATACGGTATCCACCGAGTTCCGTGTCCCGTACCGCCCGGCGCGTGAGAATCCAGACGGCCGGACTCAAACGCATGGACTCGACGACGACATTGTTGGTGTGCCTGAGTCCTCGGACGTCTGCGAATGCCACCGGCCTCCCACCGGTGACGGCCTGCACTTCGTCCCGCACGCGGTCGGCGTGTTCGGGGTGCTCCGCGAGCATATGCAACAGCCACATGATCGTGGAGGCGATGGTTTCGCTGCCGGGGGTGAGGATCGCGACGACCTGATCATGGATCTCCTGTTCCCCGATCGGGTCGCCATTCTCGTCCTTCGCCTCCAGCAATGCCGTCAGCAAATCGTCCGGCTTTTGACCGGATGCCCGGCGCTCGGCGACGATCTCGTCGACCAGGAGATGCAAATCGGCCAAGGCACGGTTGAATTCGCGGTTGGCCGGGAGCGGGAGGTTGTAGAGCGGTCCGAGCGGGACCACCATCCGCCGGTACATCCCGCGGAAGACGGTGGCGAGGGCGACGCACAGCCGCTCCGCCCGCTCGTCCATGAAGTCGCCGCGCAGCAGGCAGCGCGCCGCGATGCGCACGGCCACCCGGAACGACTCGGAGGTGCAGTCGATCGTCTCGCCGGGCTTCCAGCGCTCGGTGAGCGCGTGCGCCTCCTCCTCCATGATCGGGCCGTAGGCCGGGATGGCGTCGAGCCGGAAGGCGGGCTGAATGGTGCGCCGCTGGCGCCGGTGACGCGGGCCGTTGGCCGTGGCCACGCCCTCCTTGCCGAGCAGGCCCTCCAGGGACTCCCACAGCGGCCCGGCGATGATGAAGTCGTTGCTCAGCGCCAGGGCGCCGGTCAGGTCCGGGGTGGTGACCGCGTACACCGTCTTCGGCCCGAGCTTCAGCCGGACGACGTCGCCGTGTTCGCGCAGCCGGGACATGAACGCCAGCGGGTCACGCGCCAGCTTCCAGCCGTGGCCGAGGACGGGGACCCCGCCGCCCGCCCGGGGCGGGGTCCCCGGCCCCACCGCCGGCGGGGTCTCGGGCTTCACAGACTCGACGGTCATTTCTCACCTGCCGCTTCGTTGTTGACGTACGGGGGCGTGGACCGGTCGTCCCAGCTGTCGACCATGTACCGGCCGGACTCGTGGTGGAACCAGTAGACGGAACTGAACCAGTTCCGCATATTGCTCAGGCAGGCCCCCACGGCGGCGCTCAGTTCTTTTCCCCGCACGGTGCCGTCGGCGAGTTCTTCGGCGAACCGTAAGGCCTGGTGCTCGGCATCGATGAAATCGGCGATGCTTTTCTCGACGCGACCCCTCACGTCCACGACCGCCTGTTCCAGAGTCAGCCCCTCATGGGTGATGAGGCTGATTCCGAGATTGTGCACTTCATCGCCCGCTATCTCTTTCGGGAGCGAGCACAGATCGTTGTACCAGGCGGCGAATTCCTGGCTCAGCAGCGCCGCCCGTCGATATGCCGGGTGTTTCCGGACGGTGTCGGGAAGTTCACAGCCGGCGGTCGGCTCCAGCAGGTCCGTCCATATCCAGTGCGCGAAGGTGAGCCGGCGCAACCGGAGGTATTCCTCGACCATCGGCACGATTCCCCGGGTGCGATTGTGGAACTCCTGGTCGTACGCGTCGATCACCGCGTGGAAGTGCCGGGCGAACCGGAGGTTCCACGTCTGGGAGAGGAAGCCGTACAGCCGCAGCAGGCTGTCCGCGAACCCGGCGACCAGTGGGTCCTCGTGGTGCAGGTGCTCGCCCGGGGAGTCGAGGGCCGAGTGCAGCCGGTCCCGCAGCAGCCGCCAGGCGGCGGGTCGGCCGTGCACGATGTCGCGGTCGTGACGGTCGTCCCAGACGAAGAACCATGCGCTGTAGTCGGCGATCGCCTGCATGACCTCATCGGAGGCGCCGATGTAGTACCCGGCCATGAGGTCCGTGTAGCAAAGACCGTCGGCATATTCCTCCACCTTGTCCGCCGGCATGAGTCGCTTTTCGAGCAGCCAGGCCCGCGTCTTCTCCTGGCACTTCGGCCAATACGGGTGGAGTTGCCGGGGAAACGCCGCCTCGATCACCGGGAGAGAGAGCGACGGTGGAACTGCGATCGTGGCCTGTGCCGGTGTGGTTCCGTGTGACAAAGCATGCACGAACTAACCCCTCTCAGCCGCCGGTTGGCGCGGGCGCCCCTCCCTTCGTGCCGGGCGTGCGCCGTTGCATACCCCGCTCATCCCATTCAGCACCACAACTGGCCGTTCTGGGAACGTATTTGCTTCATTCGCTATCCCACAGTGCCGGGAATCTCCCGTTGTGTGACTACCGGTGGATCGCCAGGAGAGCAGAAGCGATCGAATGTGCGACGGACAGGCGAACGGCACAGACGAACGGCGCCTGTTCAGGGTGGGGAACCCGAACAGACGCCGTGCGCCTGGTGAAGCCGAGGTCTCAGTCGTTGGCCACCACGGGGTAGCGGGGCTCGTTCTCGGCCATGTGCCGCAGCGCGTCCTTGCGCTCGCGCTTGGAGAGCCGGTCGATGTACAGATAGCCGTACAGGTGGTCCGTCTCGTGCTGCAAACACCGTGCGAAGTATCCGGTGCCGCGCACCTTGATCGGGTTGCCCTTCTCGTCCTGCCCGGTCACCTCGGCGTAGTCCGGCCGGGCGAGCGGCGCGTACGCCGTGGGCACCGACAGACAGCCCTCGTTGCTGTCGTCCAGGCGGCGCTTGTCGGCGGGCAGTTCGACGAGCTCGGGGTTGCAGACCACGCCGGTGTGCCGGACGCCCTCGTCGTCCGGGCAGTCGTAGACGAAGACCTTCGCGTCGACCCCGATCTGGTTGGCGGCGAGACCCACGCCCTCGGCCGTCCGCTGGCTGGCGAACATGTCCGCGACGAGTTGCTGGAAGTCGTCGCCGAAGTCGGTGACGTCCTTGCACTCCTTGTGCAGCACCGGGTTCCCCACCACTGTGATCGGCCGCGAGGTCCCCCGCTCACGCCAGGCCGCCTCGCGCTCCTCGCAGTCCTCCGTGTCGATCACGTACCCCTCGTCATCCACGGGGAGCACGCCCGAGCGCTGCTGATCGGTGTCCTGCTGAGCCATGACGTTACGTACGCCTTCCTGAAACTGACCGGGCTGAGATCCTGATACAGGGTACGCGGGTGAAACGTCCTGCTTTCAGGGGCGCGGGGAACCGCGCGAGCCACCACGGCACGGCCGCCCCCGGCAACGGCGCTAGCACACCTCTTCCAGATCCCGCCAATCCCGGGAATCCGGACTGTCGGCCACCCACCCGTCCAGCAACCCCCGAACCAGCGAAGCCGGCGCGGCCAACCCGCACTCCCGCTCCGGCACCCACAGCTGCCCATCCGTCCGGTGCCCCAGCGGCCCGGGATGCCCCGGCTCACTGTGATCGTGCGGGTCGAGATGCTCCCCGTCGCCCTCGTCGGACGGCATCCGGGACTCCGAGCACATCCGGCACAGCAACCGCACCGAAGAGGACCAGTCCTCAGCGGCGAACCCGGCGTCCCCGGCGAGCTGCTCCAACGCGTCCCGGTCCGCCTCCGTCCCGGCCTCCAGCAGCACCACCCACGTCGGCACGGGCGACGGCGCCCACAGCTCGATCTCGTCGAACACCGGGTACGTGTGCCCGGCGGCCGTGGTCCGCTCCCCGTGCGGCACACCGTCGTGCAGGACGACCTCGCCCCAGCGGCGCCCCGACGAGGGCAGGGGAATGGACAGCACCTCGATCCGGGCGGGATCCAGCCGCCGCCCCCACACGACCTCGGCCTCCCCCTCCGGGGAGAGCCGTACGGCCGCGCTGCCGAGGTCCATGCCGACGGGCTCACCGGAGTCGTTGGCCGCACCCGGCACCCGCAGCCCGTAGGCCTGCCAGGCGCGCCGGGCCAGCGGCCAGTCCTGGAGCGCGGTCGCGGCGATGCCCACGTTCCACCAGTCGGGCGCGCCCGTGTCCCGGTCGAGCAGGGCCACGGCCCGCAGGCCCGCGGCTCTGGCCTGCTCCCAGTCGTGCCGGAACTTGTGCAGCAGGGCGAGGTTGAACCAGGACTCGGACAGCCAGGGCTCCAGATCGGCGGCACGTGTCAGCAGTGCGCCCGCGTCCTCGTATCGGCCGTCGCCGATGAGGGTGAACGCCCGGTCTGTGGCCTGCCGCCAGGAGGCGGAGGGCCGGTGCCGTCCCTTGCCGAAGATCCTCACGATTCCCGCCTGCCAGTTCCGTGCGGTGGGCTGGCCGTAGCTGTGTTTCGAGCCCCCGGACACCTTCTCCTTCGCATCCAACCACGTACGGCCTCGAGGGCGCTCATTACCCATGGGTTACCCAGCCACGGGCAGGGTCAGACTGCTCCTTGCCAGTACCCGGGCCAGTGATTCCACCACCTCCGGGGCGTATGTGCCGGCGGTGGCGAGCCGGAGTTCCTCCAGCGCCGTCAGCGGCCCGCCGGGCCCTCCTTCCCGGGACTTCTCCTCGTACGCGTTCACGGCCCGGACGATGCGCGCGGCGAGCGGCTGCTCGGTGTAGGGGTCGGCCTGCCGCTCCACGACCACGGCCACCGCTTCGTCGACGCCGGTCTGCCGCACGACAGCCCCGCCGAGCAGCGCGATCCGCCGCTGCTCGGCGGCGGGCAGCGCGGCGGTGGCGCCCGCCGGCACCGGGTCGACGAGACTCAGCTGGCCGATGTCGTGCATGAGGGCGGCGTACTCCAGCACGCCCAGTTCGGGCTCGGTCAGCCCCAGGTCCCGGCCCACGGCCCGGCTGAGCGCGGCGACGCGCCGGGCGTGCCCTGCCGGGGTGTAGCCGGCGACCTCGGTGGCCCGGGCGAGGGAGGCGATGGTCTGCCGATAGGTCGCCCGGACCGCGGCGTAGCGCCGGAACGACATCTGGGCGAGCAGCAGCGGCACGGAGAAGACGGGCAGCGCCCACAGCCCCACGACGGCGACCGCCAGCGCCATCACCGCCCCGGTGGCGATGACGGCGGACCCGATGCCGCACAAGCCCCGCAGTTCGTCCCGCAGCACCGGCCCGAAGGGCCAGCCGGTGCGGGTGCGGGCCAGGGCGGCGGCGAGCACCGCGTCGCACAGCGCGGTCAGGGACAGCAGCGCGAGCAGCAGCAGCGCGTAGGCGGGGCCGCCCCAGTCGTCGAACATGCCCCGGTTGTAGGGGGGCTGGAAGCACACGGCGACGAACCCGACGGTGAGCACACGGCGCGCCAGGTGGTCGAGCGTGGGCCCCTGCCCGCGAGCGATGTGCGGCACGCTGCCGAGCAGTGAGGCGGCCAGCACGACGGCGACGACCTGGGCCGGGCCGTGATGCGTGGCCCGCCCGCCGGCCTCCCCGAGCAGCGCGTAGGACAGGGCCGCGGCGGCGCCGAGCGGTGCCGGCTCCCGCACCCGGGCGCCGTTGCGGCGGCTGAGCTCACCGACGGTGACGAGGACGCCGAAGGCGAGGGCGACCCGCCGTTCCTCCAGGCCTTGGTGGAGGGTGGCGGCGAGGGAGGCGACGGCGAGGAGGGCGGCGCAGGCGTGGACGAGGGTGAGGAGCGGTGGCGGCCGGTCCGCGCTCATCGGTGTGCCCCCGGGCGGCTGGACAGGGGCGCGCCGGGCGGGGGCACCCGGGCCGGGCGGTTCTCCTCGTCGTCGGCGGTCACGGCGGGGTGCCATCCCGTGCGTCGGACGGCCTCGACGAGGGCCGTGACCATCACCGGGTCGAAGTGGCTGCCCGCGCACCGCTCCAGCTCCGCCAGGGCCACAGCGACGGGCCGGGCCCTGCTGTAGCTCCGGGTGGAGGTCATGGCGTCGAAGGCGTCCGCGACGGCCACGACCCGTGCGGACTCGGGAATCTGACGGCCCACCAGGCCGTACGGGTAGCCGCTGCCGTCCAGTCGCTCGTGGTGGTGCAGCACGGCGGCGCGGGCCTCGCCGAGGAAGCCGATGCCGCGCACCATCTCGTGCCCGTACTCGGGGTGCAGTTCGATCACCCGCCGCTCCTCGGGTGTCAGCGGCCCGTCCTTCCTGAGCAGCCGGGTGGGCACGCCCAGCTTCCCCACGTCGTGCAGGATCCCGGCGAAGCGGAGCACCTCGACGCGCTCGTCGTCCATGCCCAGCTCGCGCGCGATCATCAAGGAGGCCTGGCCGACCCGCTCGCTGTGCCCGCGGGTGTACCCGTCCTTGATGTCGACGGCCTGGACCAGCGCCCGGATGGTCGCCTGGTGGGCGGCCCGCTCCCGGTGGTACTGCGCGAACGCCCACCACGAGACGCACATGGGCAGCAGCACCAGCAGCGCGGCGACAGGACCGTACGGGCTGCGCCACAGCACGGCCATCATCAGCCCGGCGAGGCCGTGCACGGCGATCGGCGCGAGGGAGCGCGTCACCAGTCCCCGCCAGGCCCGCCGCACCGGCACCCGCTCCGCCACGGCCAGGATTCCGCCGTCCAGCAGCGCCAGCACCAGGCAGAACACCAGCACGGCCGCCCCGGCGGGCCCGAGGGCGTAGGGGACGTCGCCCGCGACGACCGCGTCGCGCCCGCCGAGCAGCCGATGCGTCGTGGCCGCGGCCCACACCCCCAGGACGAGCTGGGCGGCCCGCCAGGTGCGCCGCAGCGCCACGGGCCGCTGCCCGGCCTGCGAGAGCAGCGCCCCGGGGACGGCCACCAGCGCGGCGGCGGGTGCCGGCAGCAGGAAGGCACCGGCGAGCAGTACGGGGTAGAAGGTCCCGGCGGGATGGGAGAGCCCCACGAACCGGGACCGGGCGACGCGTTCGCAGCCGGCGTACAGCGCGGCGAGCAGCGCAACCGCCCACCAGGGCGTGCGGACGCCCGGCAGTGGCAGCAGACAGGAGAGCGCGGCCATCACGACACAGGCGATGTAGACCCGTGCCCGTGCCGGTACCGCTTCCATGAGCCCCTCCCCCGGCCATGTTCGTCAGGCCCGGAGCCTAGGGCGGCGGCAGGGGGTCCGCGGGTGGATGACCCGCGGGTTAGCACGTTCGAGTGACGCGTTCGAGGGGACTACCCCCCTCAGAGCGTGGGTAGTTGAAAAGCGCAGGAGTGTCAGGACTCCTGGGGCGCGGCGGGCGAGGCCGTGACGTCCTGGTCGGGGACGGCCTGGCCGGAGCGGATCAGCTCGATCCGGCCCATGACCTTGTCCCGCAGGTCGCCCGGCACGTCGTCATGCCCACAGCAGCGCTTGACGAGCTTCTTCACAGCCTGCTCCAGCCCGTACTTCTCGAGGCAGGGCGAGCACTCCTCGAAGTGGTGCTCGAACTTCACGCAGTCCGAGTCCGGCATCTCACGGTCGAGGAACTCGTAGAGATGATCGAGGATTTCGCTGCAATCCGTCTCGTGCGGCTCTCCGCAGCTCATGACCCCGAGCCTTTCGCTTCGTTCGACTCTCCGGCACCGGCCGGGACCATCCCGCGGTCACGGGCGTAGTCCTGCAGCATGCCGCGCAGCTGACGGCGGCCCCGGTGCAGCCGGGACATCACCGTACCGATGGGTGTCCCCATGATGTCGGCGATCTCCTTGTAGGCAAACCCCTCGACGTCCGCGAGATACACGGCGATGCGGAACTCCTCGGGGATGGCCTGGAGCGCCTGCTTCACGTCCGAGTCGGGCAGGTGGTCGAGCGCCTGCGACTCCGCGGAGCGCAAGCCGGTCGACATGTGCGACTCGGCGCGGGCGAGCTGCCAGTCCTCGATCTCCTCGGCCGCGGAGCGCTGAGGTTCGCGCTGCTTCTTGCGGTACGAGTTGATGAAGGTGTTGGTGAGGATCCGGTACAGCCACGCCTTGAGGTTGGTGCCCTCGCGGAACTGGTGGAAGGACGCGTACGCCTTGGCGTACGTCTCCTGCACCAGGTCCTCGGCGTCGGCCGGGTTGCGCGTCATGCGCAGCGCGGCCGAATACATCTGGTCGAGGAACTCGAGCGCGTCCCGCTCGAAGCGCGCACTGCGCTCCGCGGCCGTCTCCGCGCCCGTGCCGCCCTGGCCCTCGGGCTGCTCCGCCTGGCCGTCTTCGGTCCCTGCGTCGGTCCCAGTGACCGGACCCACCTCCTCGAGTGTTCTCGTGAGACCGAGACCGGTCTCACCCGAATCGGAGGATAGACGACGATCCGGTCCGCCCGCCGCCCGAACAGGGGCGGTCCTGGCCGCGTGCAGCACCGTCCAGTCCAGGTCGGCGCGGCTGCTGCGGGTCGGGCAGATGGTCGAACCCATGCGGCGGACTTCCTCTCCTACGACGTCGGTGCTGGTCTCCAGCACGTACGTCCCGCACAACAGTGACCGCCGCCCCGGCATTCCCGAAGCTTTACCCGAGTGACCCGGTCCACCGCACGACCGCGTCCGTGATGAGGGCCACGGCCGCGTCCTGCGTGATCTCCGCACGCTTCGGCACGGCGAAGCCGTGATCTCCGTACGGGATCTCCACGAGTTCGTACCGTCCTTCGGGAAACTCCTCCGGCTTCCCGAACGGGTCGTTGCCGCCCTGCACGACCAGGGTGGGCACCCCGGAGCCCAGCAATTCGTCGGCGCGGGACTTCTCCGGCTTGCCCGGCGGGTGGAGCGGGAAGCTGAGCGCGAGCACGGCGTGGGCCCCCAGCCCGGTGGCGGTACGGCAGGCGACCCGGGCCCCCGCGCTGCGCCCGCCGGCGACGACCGGCAGCCCCGAAGCGGCCAGCGCGGGCCAGATGCCGCGCCAGCCGGTGTCCAGGGTCCTGGGGGCGGGTGCCAGTTTCCTCCCGGCCACCCGCCAGGGCTGCTCCACCCGGGCCACGGTCACCCCGTGCGCCGGCAGGACCTCGGCCAGGGCCTTCAGGTCACGGGCCTCGATGCCGCCTCCCGCGCCGTGGCCGACCGCGAGGACCAGCCGGGCGTTCCTCGCGGGGTGCCATGTGATGCGGGCGGTTCCGGCCTCGGTCTCGACGGTCCCGGTCGTCTCACCGGTCGCCTTCGTCACCTTCGCCATGTTCGTCACGTTCGCCATGTCGTCATGTTCGTCATGTTCGTCACATTCGTCGCGTCAGAAGAGTGTGCCCTCTTCCGGTCCTTCCAGCTCCTTCAGCAGCTCCGGCCCGTTGTTGCGGACGTTGCTGACGGCCGTGGCGACCGGGTAGGCGCGCATCAGCCCGGCGGGCGGCGGGGCGAGCAGTTCGCGCAGCTCGTCGGCGTCCGTGCGGGACGGGTCCAGCCAGGCGTCCCAGCGATCGGGCGTCAGCATCAGCGGCATCCGCGGGTGGATCTCGGCCAGCGCCCGTGGCCCGTCGGCCGGGGACACCGCGAGCGGGCTCTGCTCGGCCTCCGTGGTGATGACCGAGCACGTCACCCACCAGGCCCGCGGGTGGTCGTCCGGCAGCGTCCTGTCCCGCCAGAACTCGTACAGCCCGGCCATGGCGAAGACCGACCCGTCCGCCGGTGTCACGAAGTACGGCTGCTTGCGGGGTCGCTTCTTCTTGCCCTCGACCTCCAGCTCGCGCTCCTGGCTGCCGGTGACCCACTCGTAGTAGCCGTCGGCGGGCAGGATGCAGCGCCGGGAGGTGAAGGCCCGACGGTAGGACGGCTTCTCGTGGACGGTCTCCGCGCGGGCGTTGATCATCCGGGCGCCGCCCTCGGGGGTCTTCGACCAGGACGGGACGAGCCCCCACTTCAGTGTGCGCAGCTGCCGAACCGGCCGCGGGTCGTCCGCGTCTTTCAGGGGGCGGTCGAGGACGGCGTAGACCTCTTTGGTGGGCGCCACGTTGTAGTCCGGCTCGAGGGTCTCCTCGGGCTCCCACTTCTCGACCTCAAAGATTCCTGCGAGATCCTCTGGCCTACGACTCGCTGAATACCGTCCGCACATACGTGCCACACTGCCAGGCCCACCCGCCACCCGGCCACCACCTCTCGACGACGGCGCTGCGCGCCACACCCATCGGATCGACCACAGGGAGCCGACGCCACCCATGGACAGCACCGCAATCGCCTCGCTCCCCTCCCTCTGGGACGAGGTGTCCGGCACGCAGCCCGACCCCGACCTGTGGGTGGTGATCGCGACCCTGGGCGCCGCGCTCGCCGTGGTCCTCCCGCACGGCCTGTGGCGCCTCTCCCGCAACGCCATCACCATCGCCCACGAGGGCGGCCACGGTCTCGTGGCCCTGCTCACCGGCCGCACCCTCACCGGCATACGGCTGCACTCGGACACCAGCGGCCTGACCGTGAGCCGCGGCAAGCCGCACGGCATCGGCATGATCCTCACCGCCGCCGCCGGCTACACCGCCCCGCCCCTGCTGGGCCTCGGCGGTGCCGCCCTGCTCGGCTCCGGCCGCATCACGCTCCTGCTGTGGCTGGCCACGGCCCTGCTGCTCGCCATGCTGGTGATGATCCGCAACGCCTACGGCGCACTGACCATGCTCGTCACCGGTGGCATGTTCGTGGTGGTGTCCTGGCTGGCCGGCCCGCAGGTGCAGGCGGCGTTCGCGTACGCGGTGGTGTGGTTCCTGCTGCTCGGCGGGGTCCGCCCGGCCTTCGAACTCCAGGCGAAGCGGGCCCGGGGCGGGGCCGGCGACTCGGACGCGGACCAGCTGTCGCGGTTGACGCACGTACCGGCGGCGCTGTGGTTCTTCCTGTTCCACGCGGTGTCGCTGTGTTCGCTGCTCGGTGGCGGGCGCTGGCTCCTGGGCCTGTGACAGCCGGCCCGAGGGGTGGGGGGGCCGCCCCCGCGCGCGGCTGCGCGCTCCGGGCGCCACCGTCCCCGACGGCGCCGCACTCGGAGCACGGCCTGCTTATAAAGTGAAGGCATGGCCCCGAACACCGCAGACACCGCCCTCTGGCCCGCCCCGCACGCGAGCGGAGCCGTCGACGCGACGGTCCACGTGCCCGGGTCCAAATCCGTCACCAACCGTGCCCTGGTCCTCGCCTCGCTGGCCTCCGAGCCCGGCTGGCTGCGCCGGCCCCTGCGCTCCCGCGACACCCTGCTGATGGCCGGGGCGCTGCGCGCGATGGGCATCGAGATCGAGGAAGGCGTGGGCCCCGACGGCACCGGCGAGGCCTGGCGCGTGCTCCCCACGGGCCTGCGCGGCCCGGCCCAGGTCGACGTCGGCAACGCCGGCACGGTGATGCGGTTCCTGCCGCCGGTCGCCGCGCTGGCCGACGGCTCCGTCCGGTTCGACGGCGACCCCCGTTCCTACGAGCGTCCGCTGAACGGCGTCATCGACGCGCTGCGTCAGCTCGGCGCCCGCATCGACGACGACGGCCGCGGCGCGCTGCCGATGACCGTGCACGGCAGCGGCGCCCTGGACGGCGGCATGGTAGCCGTCGACGCCTCCTCCTCCTCGCAGTTCGTGAGCGCCCTGCTGCTGTCCGGCCCGCGCTTCAACCAGGGCGTCGAGGTCCGCCACACCGGCGCCACGCTGCCGTCCATGCCGCACATCCGCATGACCGTCGACATGCTGCGCGCGGTCGGCGCCCAGGTGGACACACCCGAGTCGGGCGGTGAACCGAACGTCTGGCGGGTCTCGCCGGGTGCTCTGCTCGGCCGGGACCTGGTCATCGAGCCGGACCTGTCGAACGCCCAGCCGTTCCTGGCGGCGGCGCTGGTGACCGGCGGCAGGGTCGTCGTCCCGGACTGGCCCTCCCGTACCACGCAGCCCGGTGACCGGCTGCGCGAGATCTTCACCGAGATGGGCGGCTCCTGCGAACTGACGGACTACGGTCTGGCGTTCACCGGCTCCGGCTCGGTGCACGGCATCGACGTCGACCTGAGCGAGGTCGGCGAGCTGACGCCGGGCATCGCCGCGGTCGCGGCCCTCGCGGACTCCCCGTCGACCCTGCGCGGCGTGGCCCATCTGCGGCTGCACGAGACGGACCGGCTGGCCGCGCTGACGAAGGAGATCAACGAACTCGGCGGTGACGTCACGGAGACCGCCGACGGTCTGCACATCCGCCCGCGCCGGCTGCACGGCGGGATCTTCCACACCTACGACGACCACCGCATGGCCACGGCCGGCGCGATCATCGGCCTCGCGGTCGAGGGCGTGCAGATCGAGAACGTGGCGACGACGGCCAAGACCTTGCCCGGCTTCCCCGACCTGTGGACCGGGATGCTCGGGGCGTAGGACGCAGGGATCACGTCATGCGCCGCTATGGCAAGCACACCGACGAGGACGACATCCGCACCCGTCCGGGCCGCCGCAACACCCGGCCCCGGACGAACCTCCGCCCCAAGCACGAGGACGCCGCCGAGGGCCTCGTCCTCACCGTCGACCGGGGCCGCCTGACCTGCCTCGTCGAGGACCGCGTGGTCATGGCGATGAAGGCCCGCGAGCTGGGCCGCAAGGCGGCCGTGGTCGGCGACCGGGTGGCTCTCGTGGGCGACATGTCAGGCAAGAAGGACACGCTCGCGCGGATCGTGCGCATCGAGGAGCGGACCTCGGTCCTGCGCCGCACCGCGGACGACGACGATCCGTACGAGCGCGTGATCGTCGCCAACGCCGACCAGCTGGCGATCGTCACCGCCCTGGCCGACCCGGAGCCGCGCCCCCGGCTGATCGACCGCTGCCTGGTCGCGGCCTACGCCGGCGGCCTGGACCCGCTGCTGGTCCTGACCAAGTCGGACCTCGCCCCGCCCGACAAGCTCCTGGAGCTGTACGGCCACCTCGACATCCCGCACGTCGTCACCAGCCGCGAGGAACTGCAGAACGGCAGCGCCGTCGCCCGTGTGCGCGAGCAACTCGACGGTCAGATCACGGCGTTCGTCGGTCACTCCGGTGTCGGCAAGACGACCCTGGTCAACGCACTCGTCCCGGAGGAACGACGACGTACGACGGGACACGTGAACGCGGTGACGGGCCGGGGCCGGCACACCACCACCTCGGCACTGGCGCTGCCGCTGTCGGGCGGTGACGGCTGGGTGATCGACACCCCGGGCCTGCGGTCCTTCGGACTGCACCACGTGGATCCGTCCCAGGTGATCCACGCCTTCCCCGATCTGGAGCCGGGCACCGAGGGCTGCCCGCGCGCGTGCAGCCACGACGAGCAGGACTGCGCGCTGGACGCGTGGGTGGCCGCGGGGCACGCGGATCGGGCGCGCCTGTACTCGCTGCGGCGGCTGCTGGCCACGCGGGAGCGGACGGAAGGCGACTGACCTCCGCGTTGTTTGTCCTGGCGTGGAGACGGTAAGTGCATAATCGCACCCAAGCCGGATGCGGCCCGGGCCGGAGCCGGACGAGCGTCGGATCGTCGTGCACGCGGTGAAGCCGACGAAGCGGTCACTGATCGTGGGATACGGGAGGACGACTCATGGCGTGGCTGCTGGTCATCGTGGCCGGACTGCTCGAGACCGGCTTCGCCGTGTGTCTGAAGCTCTCGCACGGCTTCACCCGGCTCTGGCCCACGATCGCGTTCTGCGCCTTCGCGCTCGGCAGCTTCGGACTGCTGACCCTCGCGCTGAAGAAACTCGACGTGGGCCCCGCATACGCGGTGTGGACCGGCATCGGGGCGGCGGGGACGGCGATCTACGGCATGGTCTTCCTCGGCGACGTGGTGTCGACGCTGAAGCTCGTGTCGATCAGTCTCGTCATCATCGGCGTGATCGGGCTCCAGTTGTCGGGGTCGGCGCACTGACCCCCTGTCAGCCCGGCTGCCGCTGAAGGGCGCCGCGGACCAGCTCGGCCACACCGCCCTCGCCCGGCGGCGCCGCCACACACGACAGGGCCAGCCTGACGGCGAGTTCGCAGGTGCGGGCCAGCTCGGCGGTGTCGGACGTGAGCGCGCCGGGACCGGCCAGGACGGTGACGGCCCGGTCACGCACGAGGGCGACGAAGTCGCCGGGCGAGGGCAGCGGCCCGTCGGCACGGCGCTGGGCCGGTACCGCCGAGGTGGGCGGCACGGACAGCGGGGCGGGGGCGGGCAACCGCTCACTCCAGCAGCCGGTGAGCATGGCGCGCACGAGGAGGCTGTCCCGGGCCGCGGAGGTGGTCCACTCGGCGGTGGCGGCGAGCCGGTCGCGGGGATCGCCGTACCCGGCGAGAGCGCGGTCCACCCCGGCGAGATATCCGTCGGCCTCTCGTCGCACGAGCGCCCGGGCGAGGCCGTCCTTGCTGCCGAACTCGTTGTAGAGCGTCTGCCGGGACACTCCTGCCGCCGCGGCCACGTCGACCATCCGTACGGCGGACCACGGCCGGCGCGCCAGCGCCGTGTACGCGGCGTCCAGTAGAGATTCCCGCGCTGCAGGCATCATCGCCTCCCCTTGGGGCGAGCGGCTCTGCGCCCAGATTTGACGCGTGCGACACCACTGTCAAGGGTTCGCGAGTGCGCGCGGGGGCGCGTTTCGGCCTTGCCGCGCGGCCTGTTGACCCATGGGCCGTGCCTCGCCCGAGTCCGCGAACGCGCGGCGCACTCCGGCGGGGCGGCGGTGAACGCCGCCCCGGGGCGGAACGTCGGCGCGAGCCCGCCCACGCGGTCACGGCAACTCCTTGGGGTCGTCGTCGCACATCGAGGTCGACCAGAAGAAGCCGAGCACCGCGAACCCCAGGCACCGGACAAGGCCCGAGCACCACGAGCCCCAGGCACCGGACAAGGGCGGCCATGCGTGGCCCGATACCGGTGCCGAGCAGCAGGCCGCGCAGGGGCTCGATGGCCGGGGGGAACGGCTGGCACTCGGCGATCGGCTGGAACCAGACCGGCATCGCGTCGTGGTCGACTCCGTCCAGGACGGTCTTGTCGCTCTCGGACCTCCGCAGCCCGTTCCCCGCGACGGCCGGGCCGGTCACGACCAGGCACGAGACGGTGCCGGCGGCACCCCGGACCCGAGCCCGGATCACCGTCCCGAGCGCGCCCCCGGCGACGGGCCCCCGCCCCCACCCTCACAAACCCCCTGTAGCCCCACCCCCACCTCGGCAGATAGATTCGTTGCATGCCCGACTACCTCGACGATCTGCGTCTCGCCCACGTCCTCGCCGACGCCGCCGACGCCGCGACGACGGACCGGTTCAAGGCCCTCGACCTCAAGGTCGAGACCAAACCGGACATGACCCCGGTGAGCGAGGCGGACAAGGCGGCGGAGGAGCTCATCCGTGGCCAGCTCCAGCGCGCCCGCCCCAGGGACGCGATCCTCGGCGAGGAATACGGCGTGGAGGGCACCGGCCCCCGACGCTGGGTGATCGACCCGATCGACGGCACCAAGAACTATGTGCGGGGCGTCCCCGTCTGGGCCACGCTCATCTCCCTCATGGAGGCCGGCGAGGGCGGCTTCCAGCCCGTGGTCGGCGTCGTCTCCGCCCCCGCCCTGGGCCGCCGCTGGTGGGCCGCCAAGGGCCACGGCGCGTTCTCCGGCCGCAGCCTCACCAAGGCCTCCCGGCTGCAGGTCTCCCGCGTCTCCAAGCTCTCCGACGCCTCCTTCGCGTACTCCTCGCTCAGCGGCTGGGAGGAGCAGGGCCGCCTGGACGGCTTCCTGGACCTCACCCGCGAGGTGTGGCGCACGCGGGCGTACGGCGACTTCTGGCCGTACATGATGGTCGCGGAAGGCGCCGTCGACATGTGCGCCGAGCCGGAGTTGTCCCTGTGGGACATGGCCGCCACCGCGATCGTCGTCACCGAGGCCGGCGGCACCTTCACCGGACTCGACGCCCGCCCGGGCCCGCACAGCGGCAACGCTGCCGCGTCGAACGGCCTGTTGCACGACGAGCTGCTCGGATATCTCAACCAGCGCTACTGAGCCCCCCGTTGTTACCGAGCGCCCCCTTGTTGACCCACCCTTTACCTGCCACCCTGAAAGTCCCCCCACTTGTGAATTTGTGAAACCCTGAACGAACGGCGGGGAGACTCCCAGGAGGTGGCTCCATCCATGCTCGTCCGTGACGCCATGAGCACTGTCGTCCTCACCATCGGCCCGACCCACACGCTGCGCCAGGCCGCCGCGCTGATGTCCGCACGCAAGGTCGGGGCGGCCGTGGTCCACGACCCCGACGCCGGCGGCATCGGCATCCTCACCGAACGCGACGTCCTCAACTCCGTCGGTCTGGGCCAGGACCCGGACACCGAACGCGCCCACGCCCATACCACCACCGATGTCGTCTTCGCCACTCCGACCTGGACCCTGGAGGAGGCGGCGAGCGCCATGGCACACGGCGGCTTCCGGCACCTCATCGTGCTGGACGGCGGGGAACCGACCGGCATCGTCTCGGTCCGCGACATCATCCGCTGCTGGGCACCCGCGCGTCAGCGCGTTCCGGCCTGAGCGCGCGGACGGGCCGGGCCCCCGAAAGGGACCCGGCCCGTCCGCCACAGCAAGCGGTCCAGCGCTGGAGTTCAGCCGCGCAGGGCCTGGACCGCGACCTCCAGCCGCTTGCCGTAGTCTCCGTCGGCCCGACGGAAGTTGTCGATCGCCCGCTCGACGATGTCGTCACGCGAGACCTTGGCGATGAAGCCCGCCAGGTTGGCGATCAGGCGCTCCTTCTCGTCCTCGCCCATCAGGCGGTAGAGGTTGCCCGCCTGCACGAAGTCGTCGTCCTCGGCGTGCACCGGAGCGGGGTGGTTGCCCGTCGCGCCGCTCACGGCAGTGGCGGACCACAGCGGACGGTCCGTCTGCGACGGGCCGCCGAAGCTGTTCGGCTCGTAGTTCTTCGCACCCGCGTGCCGGCCGTCGTAGAGGTACCCGTCACGGGCGTTGGTCCGCGCGACGGTGGCGTGCGGGCGGTTCACCGGCAGGTGGTCGGCGTTGATGCCGACGCGGTAACGGTGGGCGTCACCGTAGGCGAAGAGGCGGCCCTGGAGCATCTTGTCCGGGGAGGGCCCGATGCCCGGTACGAAGTGGGCGGGGCTGAAGATCGACTGCTCGACCTCGGCGAAGATGTTCTCCGGGTTGCGATTGAGCTCCAGCTTGCCGATCTCGACGACCGGGTAGTCCGCGTGCGGCCAGACCTTGGTCAGATCGAACGGGTTGAAGCGATAAGTCGCCGCGTCGGCCACCGGCATGAGCTGCACGCCGACGGTCCACGTCGGGTACTCGCCCCGCTCGATGGCCTGGCGCAGGTCGCGCTGGTGGGAATCGGGGTCCTCACCGGCGAGCCGGGCGGCCTGCGCGCCGGTCAGGTTCCTGATGCCCTGGTCGGTCTTGAAGTGGTACTTCACCCAGAAGGCCTCACCGGCCTCGTTGCTCCACTGGAAGGTGTGCGAGCCGAAGCCGTCCATGTGGCGGTAGGAGGCCGGGATGCCCCGGTCGCCGAACAGCCAGGTCACCTGGTGCGTGGACTCGGGCGACAGGCTCCAGAAGTCCCAGACGTTGTCCGCCTCGGTCGAGCCGGTGTACGGGTCGCGCTTCTGGGTGTGGATGAAGTCCGGGAACTTGATGGCGTCCTTGATGAAGAACACCGGGGTGTTGTTGCCGACGAGGTCGTAGTTGCCCTCCTCGGTGTAGAACTTCAGGGCGAAGCCCCGCGGGTCGCGGACCGCGTCCGCCGCGCCCAGGTTGCCGGCCACCGTCGAGAAGCGCAGGAAGATTTCGGTCTGCTTGCCGATCTCGGAGAGGAACGCGGCGCGCGTGTACGGGGTCACATCAGCGGTCACCGTGAACGTGCCGTACGCACCCGCACCGCGGGCGTGCACCACGCGCTCCGGGATGCGCTCGCGGTTGAAGTGGGCCAGCTTCTCCAGCAGGAGCTGGTCCTGGACGAGCACCGGGCCGCCGATACCCGCGGTCTCGCTGTTCTGGTTGTCGGCCACCGGGGCCCCGGCCTCCGTCGTGAGCGGTCCCTGCGTCACGTGCGCCTCCTGCACCATTCCTGACCAGTCCTGTTCCCTTGGTCAAAGCCGATCCGATCCTACAATAGACAATGTCTAAAGCAAGTGAGGCTCTAAACTCACACCTGTTCGGGACCTGGTCCCCTTAGCTGTTAGGCTGGTGGCCATGAGTGACCTTCTGGAACGCCTGCGCGGACGCGGATGGCGGATGACCGCGCAGCGGCGCGTCGTGGCCGAGGTCCTCGACGGCGAACACGTCCATCTGACGGCCGACGAGGTCCACGCCCGGGCCGTCGCCAAGCTCCCCGAGATCTCCCGGGCGACCGTCTACAACACCCTCGGTGAGCTCGTGACCCTCGGCGAGGTGCTGGAGGTCTCCACAGACCAGCGCGCCAAGCGGTACGACCCGAACGCCCACCAGCCGCACCACCACCTGGTCTGCGCCCGGTGCGGCGCGATCCGGGACGTCCACCCGATCGGCAACCCGCTGGCGGACCTCCCCGACACCGAGCGCTTCGGCTTCACGGTCTCGGACGTCGAGGTGACGTACCGCGGCGTCTGCCCGAACTGCGCGGCCGCTTAGCACTCCGGCTGACACGCCCCGGCACCGATGGGTGCCGGGGCTTTGTGCTGCCCGCCGATTCGGCACTCGTCAGGCCGGCGGCGACGGGGGCATGACCGTGGAAAACACCTGAGGCCGGAACCCTTTCGGATTCCGGCCTCAGGCCTTCAGTAGCGGGGACAGGATTTGAACCTGCGACCTCTGGGTTATGAGCCCAGCGAGCTACCGAGCTGCTCCACCCCGCGTCGATGAATGCAACGTTACGTCAACGACGAGGACGGATGCAAATCGCTTCGCGGCGAGCGGTTCGCCGCGCTGCGAGGACACCGGCCCGGCCCGGCTGCGCTCGCTTCGCGGCGAACCGGACCGCGCAACCCGCCGCCGGTCTCGGTACGGCTGCTGCCGGGTGCCGGTGCAGGTGCCTGCACCGGCATGGCACATGCGCCTGCACGGGCTCGGGCGCGTCACGGCCGCCTGCACTGGCGCTGGCACTGGCACTGGCACTGGCACTGGCACTGGCACTGGCACTGGCACCACGCTGCCCGACCTTCCTAGCGACGTCGAGCACCGCGCAGCCCAGCCCTCATCCGACACCGGGCGGCCCGACCCCCGTGCCTACATCCAGCACCGAACAGCCCAGCTCTCACACCGACACCGGCACCATGCGGCCCGGCCCCGCCTCAGGCCGACAGCTCCTGGCGCAACGCGTCCCTCAACCGCTCCGCCCTCTCGGTGACCGACGCCGGGCCCAGTGACACGGCCCGGTCCGCCCAGCGCTGCCCTTCCGCCAGCTCACCCCGACGCGCGTAGACCAGGGCAAGCCGCAACGCAGCCCGTCCGTGCCCCGCGTCAGCCGCCCGTGTCCACCAGACCGCCGCCTCCGGCTCGCTCCCCTCCCGGGCCAGCAGCAGCCCGAGATTGAACGCCCCGTTGCGGGACCCGGCCTCGGCCGCCTCCCGGTACCACCGAGCCGCCTCGACGACATCGCCCCGGGCCGCCGCCAGCATGCCGACCCGGACCTGCGCCCGTCGATGCCCCTGGGAGGCCGCCCGCTCGTACCACTCCTCACACTCACTCCGCCGGTGCACGGGCTCCCCGAGCTCGTGCGCGGGCTCCGGTGGCCGACGCGCGTCGAGCACGGTCGCCAGCCGGTACGCGGCCTCGGCGCTCCCGCCCCCGGCCGCACACCGCAGGTGCCGCTCGGCCTCCTGCTCGTCGCCGCCCCGCAGCCTCGCCATACCGACCTGGAGCGCCGCCTCGGTGTGCCCGGCCGCGGCGGCACGCTCGTACCAGCGCAGCGCGGCCCGCTCCTCGCCCCGCCCGGCATGCAGGATGCCGAGGTTGAAGGCGGCGTCCACGCTCCCGGCCTCCGCGGCCTTGGAGAACCAGGGCTCCGCGCCCGTCTCGTCACCGGCTCGCAGCAGCAGGATCGCCAGCGCGTTCGCGGCCTCCCGGTGCCCGGCGTAGGCCGCGCGCCGATACCACTGCTCGGCCTGCGGGGTGCGCCCCTGCTCGGCGCAGAGCAGGCCGAGGTTGTACGCGCCGTTGACGTCGCCCGCGTCCATCGCGGCCCGGTACCAGCGCTCGGCGGTCTGGGTCTCGCCCCGCTCGGCGTGCAGCGCGCCCAGCGCGTTCGCCGCGTTGCCGTCACCGTCCTGGGCGGCCCGCAGCCACCAGACGGCGGCATTCTCGGTGTCACCCGCGTCCCGCAACAGGAAGCCCAGCGCGCAGGCGGCCCTTGCCTCGCCGTCCTTGGCGGAGGTCAGGTACCAGCGCCCGGCCTCCTTGAGCTCGCCGCGCCGCTCCAGGATCGTCCCGAGGTGCAGCGCGGCCCGCCGGTGTCCGCGCGCGGCGGCCTGCCGATACCACTGCTCGGCCCCGTCGGCCCCCTGGACACCGTTGTCGCCGTCGGCCTCCCGCGTCGCCTTCCGGTCCAGGGCCCGTGCCAGCCGGTAGGCCGCCTCCCGGTGCCCGCGCTCGGCCGCGACCCGCATCCACTGCTCGGCCGCGGCGTCCCCGCGGTGCTCCAGCAGATCGGCCAGCGCGTACGCGCCCAGGGTGTGGCCCTGCTCGGCGGACTGGCGCAGCCAGTACTCGGCGGCGGGCTCGTCGCCCCGCTCGCGGTGGTGCCGGCCGAGGGCGTGCGCGGCCGCCGTGGATCCGGCGACGGCGGCGATCCGCCACCATCCGGCGGCCTCGTCGGCGTACCCCCGCTGATGCAGGAGGACTCCCAGATTGTTGGCGGCCGCCCGGTCGCCCGCGGCTGTGGCGGCACGCAGATGCGGCTCGGCACCGTCGAGATCACCGCGGCGCAGCAACATGGCCCCGAGGACACTCATCGCCTCGACGTCGCCGGCCTCCGCGGCGAGCCGCTGACGCAGCTCCTCGGCCGCCTCGTCGGCGATCTCCCCGGTCTCGTCCGGGGTGTCGGTGTCCTCCCGGCTGGAAGGCTGCACAAAACGCCCTGTCTCGAACAGAGTTGCCTTGTCCCCCATAACGTCCATCGTCGCACCACCTGCAACCTGGGTACACCTCGTATACCGCAGCCAGTGAGGTCACTTCAGCGTTTTGTCGACATGCCCACAGAGAGACAAGTCAAACACAGATTGCCCAACTCCCCCCGGCGGCACGGCCGCAGCCTGCGCCAGCACATGCGTTCACACACATCACGAAGGCCCGGATTCCTGTGTGGAATCCGGGCCTTCGGTGTCACTCTGTCGCTCGGACATCGCGACTTCAGTAGCGGGGACAGGATTTGAACCTGCGACCTCTGGGTTATGAGCCCAGCGAGCTACCGAGCTGCTCCACCCCGCGCCGTTGTGTTCACAACCGTATCACGGCGCGGGATGGGCATTTGACCAGGCCAGAGCGCTAACTGCTCGGCTTGGGACTCGGACTGCCGCTCGGCTCGTCGCCGGGCTTGCTCTCGCCGCCCCCGGCGCCGCCCACCCGGCTCGCCTCGGCCTGCGCGTCCTCGGCCCGCTGCAGGGCGTCCTCGAGGTCCTTCTGCGCCCGGCCGTAGGCCTCCCAGTCGTTCTTCTTCAGGGCCTCCTGGCCCTCGTCGAACGCCTTCTGGGCGTCCTCCAGGGCCGCTTGCACCGACGGGTTCTCGGACGTCGGCGGTGGCGTGTCGCCCGTGTCCGGCGGCTCGGGGGCCGGGTCGTCCGCTCCGAAGATCTTGTTGAGGGCCTCGTCGAGGGTGTTCTCGAAGGCGGTCTCGCCTCCGTAGGTGACCAGGACCTTGCGCAACAGCGGGTACTTCAGCCCGCCACCGCGTACGTAGACCGGCTCCACGTACAGCAGTCCTCCGTCGAGCGGCACCGTCAGCAGGTTGCCGTACTCGACCTCGGAGTCACCGCCTCTCAGGAGCCTGATGGACTCGGCGATCTCCTCTTGGGAGTTGAACTGGCTCTGGACCTGCTTGGGTCCGTTGACCGTGGTGTTGGTCGGCAGTTTCAGGATTCTGATCTTGCCGTAGTCACTGGTGCCCGCCTCGGCGTCGACCGCCATGAACGCGCTGAGGTTGTCCCGGCCGTTGGGCGTGAAGGTCGTCGTCAGTGAGAACGCCTGTGCCTTCTGGTCGGGCATCCTCATGCTCAGGTAGTACGGCGGCACGGCGCTGCCCGACCGGTTCGTCGGGTCGTCCGGCACCTGCCAGACCTCGCTGCCGCTGAGGAACGTCGTCGCGTCCTTCACGTGGTAGCGGGTGAGCAGTTCCCGCTGGACCTTGAACAGGTCCTGGGGGTAGCGCAGATGATCCATCAGCGCCTTGGAGATCTCGCTCTTGGGTTCCACCGTGTCCGGGAAGGCCTTCATCCAGGTCTTCAGGACGGGGTCCTTGGTGTCCCACTGGAAGAGCTTGACCTGGCCGGTGTACGCGTCGACGGTCGCCTTCACCGAGTTGCGGATGTAGTTGACCTGGTTCTGCTGGGCCACCACCGCTCGGCTGTCGTTGGTGGCGGTCAGCGAGTCGGCCGTGGTGTCACCGAGCGTCGTACGTGAGGAGTACGGGTAGCCGTTCGTCGTCGTGTACGCGTCGACGATCCACTGGATCCGGCCGTCCACGACCGCCGGGTAGGCGTCGCCGTCGATGGTCAGCCAGGGGGCGACCGCCTCGACGCGCTCCTTGGGCGTGCGGTTGTACAGGATCCGCGAACCGTCGCCGATGGCTCCGGAGTACAGGATCTGCGGCTCGCCGAACGCCACGGCGTACGCCGCCCGGTTCATCGGGTTGGAGAGGTCGACCCCGCTGTCGCCCTTGTAGCTGGTGGTCTTCTCGCCGTTGTCGTCGGAGTAGTCGATCTCCTTCTGGGGACCGCCGACGATCGAGTACGTCTCGGTCTTCTCGCCGTAGTAGATCCGCTGCTCGTACGTGCCGAGGTCGCCCTCGGAGGGCAGGTCGGACTCCGTGAAGTTCGGCCGGCCCTGAGCGTCGGCGCTGGTGCCCTCGGCGGCGACCACTCCGAACCCGTGGGTGTACCGGAAGTGGTTGTTGATCCAGTTCTTCTTCGGGATGCCCGCGAGGTTGATCTCACGCAGGCCGATGACCGTGTCCTGGTCCTTGCCGTCCTTGGTGTAGCGGTCGACGTCCAGGTTGTTCGGGAACGCGTAGTAGTTCCTGATCTGCTGGAGCTGCTGGAACGTCGGCGAGACGATGTTCGGGTCCATGATCCGGATGCTCGCCGTGGAATCGACGTCGTCGCGGAGCTGGCTCTTGTCCTCGGTCTCCCTCGTGCCCGAGTAGTCGGTGACCTGGGTGCCGTCGATGCCGTACGCCTGGCGCGTGGCCTCGAGGTTCTTCTCGACGTACGGCGCTTCTTTGGCCTGCTCGTTCGGCTGCACCTGGAACTTCTGCACGATCGCCGGGTAGAGGCCCCCGATGAGGATCGCGGAGAGCACCATCAGGCCGAAGCCGATCACGGGCAGCTGCCAGGTGCGCCGCCACAGGGTGGCGAAGAACAGCAGCGCGCAGATGACGGCGATGCAGAACAGGATCGTCTTGGCCGGCAGGTAGGCGTTGGCGTCGACGTACCTCAAGCCCGTCCAGTTGTCGGTCGCCCTGAAGTCACTGGACTTCACCGCGAGCCCGTACCGGTCGAGCCAGTACGCGACCGCCTTCAGCGCCACGAAGACGCCGATGAGCACCGACAGGTGCCCGGTGGCCGCGGCCGTGGCCCGGGCACCGGGGCTGGTGACGCGCAGACCGCCGTACAGGTAGTGCGTCAGCGCGGCGGCGATCACGGACAGGATCGCCGCGGCGAAGCCGAAGCCGAGCAGGAACCGGTACCAGGGCAGGTCGAAGGCGTAGAAGGCGACGTCCAGCTTGAACTGGGGGTCCTTCTGGCCGAAGGGCACGCCGTTGACCCACATCAGCCAGGTGCGCCACTGGCCGGACGCGGAAGCGCCGGCGATGAGGCCCACCAGGGCGGTGATTCCGAGCAGGAGCCACTTCTTGTAGGGCGCGATGCTCATCCGGTAGCGGTCGAGGTTCTGCTGCTCCATCGACATGGCGCTCAGTGGCGGACGCAGCCGGTGCGCCAGCCAGATGTTGAAGCCGACGGCCAGGGCCATCAGCAAGCCGAAGACGAAGAAGAGCCCGATCTTGGTCCACAGGGTGGTGGTGAAGACCGAGGAGTAGTTCACCGACCGGTACCAGAGCCAGTCCGTCCAAAAGCCCGCGAACATGGTGAACGCCATGCCGAGAACGGCCAGGACGCCCAGCGTCATGAGCAGGGTACGGACACGCCGGGACGGGCGGCCCACTCTCATCCGCGGCCCTGTCGGGCCTCCGCCGCGGTCCGGCATCTGGAAAGCCAAGGTGCGCACCTCGAAGTTCGCTGTTGATTCGTCAGACCCGCGTCTTCACGGGCCGTGCGTGGCCCGCGTGATCGTGGGCCCCCACCTATGCAACTTACTCACCGTTTACTCGGTTCCCGATTCCGGCCGGGAACGAGGCAGGATTGTGACCATGTCCAACACTCCCATGGCTGCGAACCCGCTCACCCGGGCCGTTCTCGAGATCGACGAGTACGTCTCCGGCCTCGGCTGGGACCAGTCAGCCCGCCTTTTCGCCCTCGTCGACACCGCACGGCTTCGGGCCGAACAGCCCTCCCTCGCGGACCGGCTCGGCCTGGGTGACGAGCCGGAGAAATCCGGGCTCACCCCGATCGAGCAGGACGAAGTTCCAACGGGCAAGCCGCTCGATGAGTTCCTCGCCACCATCGCCTGGCCCGACGCGGTGGTCGGCTGCGCCCTCGCCGTGGAGCGCCTGATGCTGCCGCCGTCCGCGGAGGCGCAGGTTCCGAAGGGCCTGAGCGAGGCCGCGCTCACGAAGTGGGTGGCGGATCACCCCGACCGCCAGGAGGTCCGCATGACGGTCGGGGTCCTGCGCGACGGCACACGTGAGTCGGCCCTGCGGCTGCGCGAGAAGGACTCCCCCACCGAGGTCCTGACCGGTTCCGACCTGGTCCCCGGGCTGGCGGAGGCACTGGCGGCGACGTTCGAGGAATAGCCCGAGAGCCGGCAGGGTCCGGTCGGCCGGGCCCTGGGCGCCGAATCCCGGGTCCATGGACTACTGGGACTACTTACCGCACGTCGGCAGATCCGCGGTGTCGCCGCTGCGGATGTCCTTGAGCGCGCCGAGGGCGTCCTGGATGGTTCCCACCTTGACGAGGGTGAGGCCGTCGGGGGTGTCCTCGGCGGCGGCCGCGCAGTTGTCGGTGGGCGTGAGGAAGTACCGCGCGCCCTTGGCCCGCGCACCCACGGTCTTCATCTCGATGCCGCCGATCGGCCCGACCTTGCCGGCGTCGTCGATCGTGCCGGTGCCCGCCACGAACCTGCCGCCGGTCAGGCTGCCCGGGGTGAGCTTGTCGTAGATGCCGAGCGCGAACATCAGCCCGGCGCTCGGCCCGCCGACATCGGCCAGCTTGATGTCGATGGTGAACGGGAAGGTGTGGTCGGTCCCCGCCGAGATCCCCACGATGGCGCGCTTCTCGCCGTCGTCGTCCGACGTCGTGGTGGTCATGGTGACGACCTCTGTCCTGGTCGGCATCCGCTTCTCCTTCTCCGCGGCGGCCTGCTCCTTGGCCGGCACGATCGTGAAGCGGACCTTCTGGCCCGGCTTGTGCTCGGTGACGAGCTTCGCGACGTCGGCCGGCGCCTTCACCGTCGTACCGTCGACGGCCTTGATCACGTCCCCCGCGTGCAGCTTCCCCTCGGCCGGGGACTCCTTGACGACCGTCGAGACGATCACCCAGGACTTCACCGGAACGTCCAGTTCCTTCAGGGCTGCGACCTTGGCGCTCTCCTGGGACTGGCTGAACTCCTCGGCGTTCTCCTGGGTGGACTGCTCCTCGGTCTTGCCGTCGGGGTAGAGCGTCTCGTGCGGCACGACCTTGTTGTCGTGCGCGAGCCAGCCGTAGACGGCCTCCACCAGGTTCATCCGGTAGTCGGCGCTCGTGACCCGGACCGTGGTCATGTTCAGGTGGCCACTGGTCGGGTACGTCTTCTTCCCCGCGATCTGCAACACCGGCTCACCGTCGTGATCGCCCAGCGTGTTCACCGTCGGCCCCGGGGACATCTCCGCATAGGGCACGGGGATGAACACTCCCGCGCACAGGAGCGCGATCAGCATCAGGGTGGAGGCGAGCATCGTCGCGGTGCGGCGTGGCATGACTCGACATTACGGGACGGTCCTGTCAGCGCACCGTCAGGGCCGCCCGTCCGGGCGGCCCTGTGCTCTCAACCGTCTGTGACCTGCTGTTCTTCGGCCGTCAGCCGCCCGGCCGGGGCTTCTCCATGGCCTCCCGGAAGCGGGCGTATCCGGTGAGCTCCGGGCCGTCGTTGCGTACCTTGCGGGTCCGGTTCGCCCAGCTTCCCCAGAGCCCCGCGCCGATGGCAGCCACAAGCGGAATCAGCAACCAGGCGAGCGCCGCCATGCCGACCTCCAACCCCTTTGAGCGTCCGCAACTGACTGATCAGCAGATTAACCATCCGCAGTGACAACGCTCACGCCGGGGGTGCGGTTACGCAACCGGAAGACGGCTTGGCGGATCAGCAGGCGCCAACCCATTCATCGGTGCCGTCGGAGAACTTTTGGTGCTTCCAGATGGGCACCTCGTGCTTGAGGTCGTCGATCAGCTTCCGGCAGGCGTCGAAGGCCTCCCCGCGATGCGGGCAGGAGACGGCGACGACCACGGCGAGGTCCCCGACTCGGAGGTCCCCGACGCGGTGCACGGCCGCCAGGGCCCGCACCGGGAACCCGGCGGCGACCTTCTCGGCGATCCGCCGCATCTCCGCCTCTGCACTGGGGTGGCAGGAATACCCCAGCTCCTCGACGTCTGCGCCACCGTCGTGGTTCCGCACGGTGCCCACGAAGAGCGCGGTACCCCCGGCCGCGTCGTCCCCGACCGCCCGGAACACCTCGTCCAGCGAGAGGGCCGTGTCCCGGATCCCGATCAGCTTGATCGGGTCCTGCGTGGCCTGCTCGCCGGGGTGATCATTCGTGGTTGCCATCCCTCCATCGTGCCGCACGCGACCGACAGCGCGGAATAGAGCTATCGACCGGCACGCGCGTTTACGCCTTTGGACTCTCCTACAGGGACCTCTCAGATCCGCCGCCGGGCCTTCCGCGCCCGCCGTACCACCGCCGCCGCGCCCAGCAGCGCCACCGTGGCACCCGCGGCGCCCGCGGCCGTGGCGTCCTTTCGGCCCAGCCGCCGCCCGGCGACCGTGTGCCGCCCGGAAACCTCCTCCAGCAGCTCCGCCAGCACCTCCTCGTTGGTGTACCGCGGCCGCCACCCGGCGTCGTGCAGCCGGCTGCCGCTCACCACCCAGGGGTACATCGTGTACGCCAGATCTCCGGCCGGGGACGGCGTCAGCCCGATCCGGTGCAGTCGCGCCGCCGCGCCGAGCGCGACCGCCGACGGCAGCTCCATCCGCCGGATGCCGCTGAGGTCCTCGACCTCCTCCTGCTCCAGCCAGCCGTCGCACCCGACGGTCAGTTCTCCGTCGACCTTCTCCAGGACGGCGTACTCCAGCGCGCTGCACAGGTCCTCGATGTGGCAGAACTGCCACGCGGGCCGCGACCCGGCGACTACGAGCAGCCGGGGAGACTCGAAGTACCTGGTCAGCGCGGTGTCGGTGCCGCCCACCAGCACGGCCGGCCGTACCACGGTGACATTGAGCCCGGGATGCGCCCGGGGCGCGCGCCGGGCCAGCCGTTCGATCTCCAGCAGGTCGCCCACGCCCGTCGCCTCCGCCGTGGCCCGCAGCTCGGCGTCCTCGGACAGCGGCAGCTCGTTGTCCGGGAGCGCCCCGTAGACCATCGCCGAGGTGCACAGCACGACCCGGTGCACTCCGGCCGCCGCGGCCGCCGTCAGGACGGTCTGCGTCCCCCGTACGTTGTAGGCCGTTCGGGCGGCGGCGTCGGTTTCCAGATCGAGATCCAGTGCCAGGTGCACCACCACGTCGGCGCCACGCAGCTTCTCCGCGATGGCCGGATCCCGTACGTCCAGGATGTGCCACTGGGCCGCCGCGCACTCGCCGCGCCGCTCATCGATGGCCACGACCTGCTTGACCTCGTCGGATGCCGCGAGCTGCTCCGTGAGCAGGGCTCCTACGCCGTACGCGGCGCCGGTGACCGCGACGACGGGTCCACGCGCCGCGGAGCTCGCGGAACTGGTTGACTGGTTTCGCGCTGCGCGAACCTGCGGATCTGGGGAACTCACCGGGCGTCTCCAGCGGTTGTCTTCAGTACGAGCGCGTCCGACGCGTGCGTACCAGGTGGCATCCATCCTGCCGCAGGCCGTCAGCCGGCGAAGCACCGAGGCCCGATCCGCCCCAGGTGTCTACGCTGGGTGGTGTTGTCGGGCAGCCGTGCCGCCGGAAAGAACCGGCGGCCCTACCAGCCGAGGAATCCCGTGAGTGACACCCCATTCGGATTCGGCCTTCCGCCGGAGGAGCCGGACGACGGCGACGAGGGCAAGAAGAAGGACCAGCAGAGCGGTGGTGGTCAGGGACCGGCCAACCCGTTCGGTTTCGGCGGCCTGCCCGGAGCCGGAGGCTTCGGCGGAGGCCCTGGCGGTCCCGGCGGCCCCGGTGCGGACAATCCGTTCGCAGCCATGTTCGGGTCGCTGAACCCCACCGACCTGGGCGCCGCGTTCCAGCAGCTCGGCCAGATGCTCTCCTACGAGGGCGGCCCGGTGAACTGGGACATGGCCAAGCAGATCGCCCGCCAGACGGTCTCACAGGGCAGCCCTGACGGCACCAAGGACGCCAGCGTCGGCCCCGCCGACCGCAAGGCCGTCGAGGAAGCCGTCCGCCTGGCCGACCTGTGGCTCGACGATGCCACCTCCCTGCCGTCCGGCGCCGCCTCGGCGGTCGCCTGGAGCCGCGCGGAGTGGGTCGAAGCCACCCTGCCCGCCTGGAAGGAGCTCGTCGACCCGGTCGCCGAGCGCGTGGGCACCGCCATGGGCGACGTCCTGCCGGAGGAGATGCAGGCCATGGCCGGCCCGCTGATCGGCATGATGCGCTCGATGGGCGGCGCCATGTTCGGCACGCAGATCGGGCAGGCGGTCGGCGTGCTCGCCGGTGAGGTCGTCGGCTCGTCCGATATCGGCCTCCCGCTCGCCCCGGCCGGGAAGGCCGCCCTGCTGCCGGTGAACATCGAGACGTTCGGCAAGGACCTGAGCGTCGCCCAGGAGGAGGTGCGGCTGTATCTCGCGCTGCGGGAGGCCGCCCACCAGCGACTGTTCGCGCATGTGCCCTGGCTGCGCTCGCATCTGTTCGGCGCGGTCGACGGCTATGCCCGCGGGATCAAGGTCGACACGGCCAAGCTGGAGGACGTGGTCGGGCAGTTCGACCCGCAGAACCCGGAGCAGTTGCAGGAGGCCCTGCAGCAGGGCATGTTCCAGCCGGAGGACACGCCCGAGCAGAAGGCGGCCCTGGCCCGTCTGGAGACGGCTCTGGCGCTCGTGGAGGGCTGGGTGGACGCGGTGGTCCACGCTGCCGCGAAGCCGCGCCTGGCATCCGCCGACGCCCTGCGCGAGACGCTGCGCCGCCGCCGCGCCTCGGGCGGTCCGGCCGAGCAGACGTTCGCCACGCTGATCGGCCTGGAGCTGCGCCCGCGCCGTCTGCGGGACGCCTCCCGTCTGTGGGCCTCGCTCACGGACGCGCGCGGTGTCGACGGCCGGGACGCCCTGTGGCACCACCCGGACATGCTGCCGACGGCGACCGACCTGGACGACCCGGACGGCTTCGTGCACCGTGAGCAGATCGACTTCTCCGAGCTGGACAAGATGCTCGGCGAGGCGGCGGACAGGCCCGACCTCAAGAAGAAGGACGAGGGCGAGGACGAGAACAAGGGCGACGGCGCCGGGTGAGCCTGTACGACGACGCGGTCCTCGTGCTGAAGGGGTACGAGGACCAGACAGCGCTGCGCCAGGCCTATCTGGACCACCTGGCGCGGCATCCGGACGGTCTGTGGAAGGCCTGCCACGCGGGTCACCTCACGGCGAGCGCCCTGGTGATCGACCCCGAGGGCGGCCGGGTACTGCTCACCCTGCACAAGAAGCTCCGGATGTGGCTCCAGACGGGCGGCCACTGCGAGCAGGGCGACGCGTCTCTGGCGGGGGCGGCTCTGCGTGAGGCGACGGAGGAGTCCGGTGTCCCGGGGCTCTCCGTGCTGCCCGGCGGCCCGGTGCGTCTGGACCGGCATCCGATCCCGCCGCCGTGCCACTGCCACTTCGACGTGCAGTACGCCGTCCTGGCGCCGCCGGGCGCCGCGCACGCGATCAGCGACGAGTCCCTGGACGTGCGCTGGTTCGGCTACGACGAGGTTCCGAAGGTGGCGGACGCCTCGGTCGTCCGGCTGCTGGAGGCGACGCGTGCGAGGCTCGCGCTCTGACCACGTGTAAGGGGCGGCCGCTCGTGCGGCAGCCCCTTAACACGTAGTCCCGACATGTAGTCCCGACCGTGAGGTGCGCGCCCCGTCAGGGGCGCGGGAAACCGCGCGTCCGGCCCGGACGGCCTGCAGCCCGAGGCGGGACCAACAGTCCCCGATCGGCCGAACCGGCGGAGCGCTCAGCTCCAGGCGTTGCCCTGGTTCTGCCCGTGTGCTCCCTGCTGGCCCATGCCGTACTGCGCGGCGAGGCCCGAACCGATCTGGGCGTTCTGCGGCGGCAGCAGTTCACTCGGCTGGACGAGCGCGAAGCCGGTGCCCATGAAGCTCAGCTCCCAGCCCTCACCGGTGCTGCCACGCCGCCGCCACACCCCGGAGGAGTGCGTCTGGGCCTGCATCTGCACCCGTAGGCCCGTGGACCAGGCGACGATCGCGTCGGCGTCGCAGTTGACGTACTTGTCGGGCGTCACCTGCAACAGCAGCGGCATCCCGGAGGTCATCAGGGCGACCTTGCCCCGGCCGGAGATGTTGAGCTGGTACTTCCCGGAGCCGGAGATGCCGTACAGGCTGTCCACGGCGATGACCTCGTGGTGCAGTGAGGAGTCCATCGCCAGCACATAGCTGCTGTCGACGGTGAGGCCGTCCTGGTCCACGTCCATGACGTGGACGTGCTGCTTGAGGTTGGCGAGGTAGACCGTGCCCTGCCCGTGGCAGCGCATCAGGTCGAGACCCTCCCCGGTCTGCGCACGCGCGCGTGACTGCTGGTTGCTCTGGTACTCGACGTCGAACTCGACGAGGCCCTGGTAGGCGACCATGGTGCCCTTGCGGGCCAGGATGTCGTCGTGGCTCTCCAGGATGACGCGCAGCATCTGCTTGTTCTGCAGGCTCCAGCGTTCCTGGGTCTGCTGCTCGTTGTAGGCGAAAATCGGGCTCTGCATGGCGTGTGGTTCCCCCTCAGCCCCGGAACCGGAGGCGGTCGGTGCTGTCCTCGCTGGGCTGGACGACGACGATGCCCTGACCGGAGAAGGCCATCTGGTAGGCCTCGCCGCTGCCGCGGCCGATCAGCGACTGGGCCCGGAAACTGCGCTTGCCCTTCACCTTGAGGTTCGGTGACCAGGCGACGAGCGCGTCGGGGTCGACGTAGGTCTCGTCCTCGCCGCCTCCGCAGTCGACGACGATGGGCTTGCCCCGGGACGTCAGCGCGACCCAGCCCTGCCCGGAGATCTTGGTGTTCCACAGGCCCTGGCCGGCGAACTTCGCCAGGCCCTTGACCCGCTCCACGCCCCACGTCAGATGGGCGTCGAAGGCGAGCAGGTTGGTGGCGTTGACGGAGATGCCGTCGCCGTTGAGGTTGATGACGACGACGTTCGCCCCGTAGTCGGCAAGGTAGAGCAGGCCGTCGCCGGAGCACTTCATCAGAGGCGCACCCTCACCGGTGAGCCAGTCCTTGGCGATCTGGCGCACGGCCGGCGGGTTGGGCTCGTACTGCACGAACCCTTCGTAGGCGACCATTGATCCCACGCGCGCGAGGAGGTCGTTCCCGGTCTGCATGGCGACCTTCAGCATGTGATTGCCGTGGTTCTCCATGCGGGCGGTGACGGGTGCGGGGGCGTGGCCCGCGAGCTGCTGTGTCATGACGGGCTCCCTCAGACCTCGTACGGCTGGACGACGATGAAGTTCCCGGGCGCTCCCCGGAACTGCAGGTTGACGCTCTCCCCCGTGTCACCGGGGTAGGCGTTGCGGCGCATCCGCACCTGGCTGGAGACGACGACCTGGGCGGCGGCCGACCAGGCGACCACGGCGTTGCAGTCGGCGAAGGTGGTCGGCGTGACGGGCAGCACCACGGGTGTGCCGTGCGTCTTCAGGACGATGGTGCCCGTGCCCTGGAACTGCATGGTGAACAGCGCGCCGCCGGGGATGCCGTGGCCCTCGATGCGGCGGATCTCGTAGGTGAGGCTCTCGTCGAACGCGAGGACGTTCTCGGCGGAGACGCAGACGGCGTCACCCTGCAGCTCCACGGGGTGCAGCATGGACGAGTTCTCGGCGAGGAACACCTGCCCCTGGCCCGTGCAGCGCATCAGCTGCATCTCCTGGCCGGTCGCGTTGCCCACGATCCGGCCGGCGAACCCGGCGCCCTTGTAGCTGAAGTCGACTTTGCCCTGGTAGAGCACCATGCTGCCCTGCCGGGCCAGCACGGGCTGTCCGCCGATGCCGAGGTCCACGCGGACGAGCTTCTTGTTCTGCTGCGTCCAGCGCTGGCCCGTGGGGGTCTCCTTGAACTGCTGGAGCGCGGCGGACACACCGGCGCCCTGAGGGGCGCCTTGCGGAATGCCCTGCGGCGCTCCGTAGGGAGCCTGCCCGAAGGGCGGCTGCTGACCGTAGCCGGCGGGCGGGGTGTGCTGACCGTAGCCGGGAGGCGGGGCGGGGGCCTGGGGTGCCTGCGGCATGTGGGGGGCCTGGGGCTGACCGTAGCCGGGGGGCGGCGGAGCCGTCTGGCCGGGGACCTGGCCGTACGGCGGCTGCTGGCCCGGCTGGCCGTACGGCGCGGGCGCCGGGGCCGGGGGCGGCACCGGCGAGCCTCCGGGCGGGGTGTGCAAGGGCGCGACGATGGTCGGGGCGGCGTGCACCTGCGGTGCGGGAGCCGGAGCCGGAGGCGGAGTGGACCCGGGCGGGGGCGCGAAGCCCTGGGCGGGCTGGGGGGCGGGAGCCGGAGGCGGAGCGGACCCGGATGGGGGCGCGAAGCCCTGGGCGGGCTGGGGGGCGGGAGCCGGAGGCGGTGCGGCGGCGGATTCCGACGTTCCGGGGACGCCGAACGCGGGCGGGGCGAAACCGGGGGCGGCACCGGTCTGCGGCTGCTGCGGCGTGGGCGCGGGCGTCTCCTCCTCGGCGACCTCGCCGCCGAAGTTCTTCAGCAGCGCGTCCAGGCCTCCGTCGAAGCCCTGCCCGACGGCGGCGAACCGCCAGACGTCCTTGAGGTAGAAGTCGCCCAGCATCACGGCCCGTTCGGTGGAGAACTCCGAACCGGTGAACGAGTAGCGCGCCACCTCCTGGCCGCCCGCGACGATGCGGATGTAACCGGAGGCGATCTGCGACATCTGCCCGGCACCGTCGATCGTCGCCGTGAAGGACAGTTTCCGGATCTGCGGCGGGATGCGGTCGAGCGTCACCCGGAAGGACTCCGTGTCGCCCGCCTGGGCGCCCAGGAGCTGAAGGGACTCCTCAGGGGACTTCGGCTGGTTGAAGAAGACGAAGTACCGGTCGTCCGAGAGCCGTTCATCGGCGTCGAGGCCGAAGCAGCTGATGTCGAAGCTCAGCCCGGGGCCCTCGATCTGTACACCTACGTACAGATCCGTGCCCGGGGTGAGGTCACTGATCCTGGCCTTGTGGCCGCGTTGGAATTCCCTGGCCATGCGTAACGACCGTCCCCCATCCAGAACGTGAGTGCGTCGCGCCAGGCTAACGGCAAACTCGGACACCGGACGAGGTCGGTACAGAGCCGGTACACAACGCCCACTCGGTCGTATCGGCTGTTCGCTCGCGGAAAGCGGTCGGTCACCCCGCGGGGCTTTCACCTCGCGCGCCGGGTACGTGGGGCAACCTCTCGGCCGCGACGACTCCTTCGAGGTAGCCGCGGGCTCGCTCCGTGCGCGGATAGGCCTCCAGCAGTGCCCAGAAGCGAGGTCCGTGTCCGGGTACGAGCAAATGGGCGAGTTCGTGGACGAGGACGTAGTCGACGACGTACTCGGGCATGCCCTGCAGACGGTGCGACAGGCGGATACTGCCTTCGGAGGGGGTGCAGGAGCCCCAGCGGGTGTTCTGGTTGCTCACCCAGCGCACCGAAGCCGGCCTGGCCCGTCCGTCGAAGTACTGGTTTGACAGGCGCCGGGCCCGCTCGGCCAGCTCCGCGTCGCCCAGAGCCCGCTTGCCCTCCTGGGCGGCGAGCTTGTCGAGCATGACGTGCACCCAGCGCTGCTCCTCCGCCTCGGACATACGGGCGGGGATGAGCACCACGGTGCGATCGCCCTCGCGGTACGCGGAGACCGTTCTGCGTCGGCGGGCGCTCCTGCGGACCTCGATCGCGCTCGCCACCGAGCCGCTCGGCGGCTGGCTCGTCGTGCTGCGCGGTGGCTTTCCGGCGCGGTGCAGTGGGTCGGCGGGCACGCCCCGACGTTACCCGCTGCACACGGGGAAGTCCCGGCTCCGGGACGGTTCGGTCCCGTTGGCCACCACCGGGCGCCGGATTTGTACGACGAACGTCCGGGCCTGTGGACAACTTTCGGCAGCCGACGGCGGGTTTGGGCATGCTGGATCTCGTCGGCGAAGCGATCGCGGGGCCGGCCCGGGACCAGGGCCGCCTTGCGCTGGTGGACGCCCGCTCACGGGCTGCGCCTGCGACCGGCCTCGGCGCGGCCGACCGGGGCTGCGACTCGCTCCACCTACATACGGGGACGATCTATGGCATACGGGGGCCTGTCATGCATCCGATGGTGAAACCTGCGCTGAGGCGCGGGTGGCGCGACCTCAACACCGTGCAGTTCGGGATGACTCCGGCGCACGCGATGACGCTCGGTCCGATGGACCTGGCGACGGGCAGTTTTCTCGACCTCCTGAACGGCACGCGAGGGCTGGAGCTGCTGCGCGAGGAGGGACGCCGCATGGATCTGCCCGACGGTCATGTCGACGCGCTGGTGCGCAGGCTCGCGCGAGCCGGGCTCCTGGACGACGCCCGGGGAGGCGGGCCGGCCGCTGACTCCCTGCGGAAGAGGAAGGAGGTCCTCGACCGGCTGCGACCCGATCTGGCTTCCCTCTCGTTGACGACCTCGGCTCCCGGCGACGCGATGGGGCAACTGGCCGCCCGGCGCTCACAGCGCGTGCAGGTGCGCGGCGCGGGCCGGGTGGGCGCCGTACTGGCCTCGCTCCTGGCGGGGGCCGGTGTGGGCGGGGTGGACGTGCTCGACGGTGGCCGTGTGGAGCCGTGGGACGTCGGGCCGGGCGGACACCCCGCCGAAGCGATCGGCGACCGCAGGGACGAGTCGGCCCGCCGTGCCGTGCGCCGGGCGGCCCCCGACCGGCCGCCGCGCCGCACGCCGCAGGCATCCCCGGAGGAAGGCGAACCAGGGTTCTCGCTGGTGATCCTCGCCCCGCGGGACGATGTCGCCGTGCACGCGCCCGACCCGGCCGACGCCGAACCGTTGATGACCTCCGGGACACCCCATCTGTACGCCGGTGTCGTGGAGGGCACCGGCGTGGTCGGTCCTCTCGTCCTGCCCGGGGAGACGAGCTGCGCGGGATGTCTGCACGAGGGCCGCGCCCAGCGGGACCCGACCTGGCCGCGCCTGGTCGCCCAGTGGCGTTCCGGCAGGCAGCGGCAGGTGCACCCGTGCGATCTGACGCTGGCCACGACCGTCGCCGGACTGGCGGCCGCCCACGCGCTCGCCTTCCTGGACGGCCGGATCCCCTCCAGCGCAGGGGCACGCTGGGAGGTCTCCGTCCCTGGTCTCCACTGGCATGCGCGGCCGATCTGGGCACATCCGGCATGCCCGTGCGCGGCGGCGGAGAGAGGAAAAGGGGAGCACCCCTCCGAGGACGGGGCGTCGCACGAGACAATGGCGGTGCAACGGCCGTCGGAGCAGTGCCGTGAGGCAGAGGCGGAGCGGCCGGCTGGGACTTGGAGGGCGCATGTCTGATCTTCCCCGGAAGGCGGTTACCCGGACCGCCAAACTCGCCGCGCTCCCGCTCGGCATCGCCGGGCGGGCGACCTGGGGATTGGGCAAGCGGATCGTCGGTGAATCCGCCGAGCTCGTGGGCCGCGAACTCCAGCAGCGCACGGCGGAGCAGCTGTTCAAGGTGCTCGGCGAGCTCAAGGGCGGCGCGATGAAGTTCGGCCAGGCCCTCTCCGTCTTCGAGTCCGCGCTCCCCGAGGAGGTGGCCGGCCCCTACCGGGCCGCGCTGACCAAGCTCCAGGAGGCGGCACCGCCCATGCCGACCCGGACCGTGCACGCGGTGCTCGAGGAGCGGCTCGGCGAGGGCTGGCACGAGCTGTTCCTGGAGTTCGAGGACAAGCCCGCCGCGGCGGCCTCGATCGGCCAGGTCCACCGAGGGGTCTGGCACGACGGCCGCGAGGTGGCGGTCAAGGTGCAGTACCCGGGCGCCGGCGAGGCTCTGCTGTCGGACCTGAACCAGCTGAGCCGCTTCTCGCGCCTGCTCGGTCCGCTGATCCCCGGCATGGACATCAAACCGCTGATCGCGGAGCTGAAGGACCGCGTCTCGGAAGAGCTGGACTACGGCCTGGAGGCCCAGGCCCAGCAGGCCCACGCGCAGGAGTTCACAGACGATCCGGACGTGGTCGTGCCACTGGTGGTCCACCAGTCCGACCAGGTTCTGGTCACCGAGTGGATGGACGGCATCCCGCTGTCGGAGATCATCTCGGACGGCACCCAGGAACAGCGCGACCGTGCCGGTCAGCTCCTGGCCCGCTTCCTGTTCTCCGGCCCGGCCCGCACGGGCCTGCTGCACGCCGACCCCCACCCGGGCAACTTCCGGCTTCTGCCCGGTGGCCCGGAGGGTGAGGACGACTGGCGGCTGGGCGTTCTGGACTTCGGCACGGTCGACCGGCTTCCGGGCGGCCTGCCGGCCACCATCGGCGAGTCCCTGCGGATGACCCTCGACGGGCAGGCCGAGGCGGTCTACGAGCTGCTGTGCGCGGAAGGGTTCGTCAGGGAGACCATAGAGCTGAACCCGGACGCGGTGATGGACTACCTGCTGCCGATCATCGAGCCGGCGCAGGTCGAGGAGTTCACCTTCACCCGGGGCTGGATGCGCAGCCAGGCGGCCCGGGTCGCCGACCCCCGTTCTCCCGCCTACCAGCTCGGCAAGCAACTCAACCTGCCCCCGTCCTATCTGCTGATCCACCGGGTGACGCTGAGCACGATCGGCGTGCTGTGTCAGCTGGGGGCGACGGTGCGGCTGCGCGAGGAGTTGGAGGGGTGGCTGCCGGGGTTCGTCCCGGAGGATCCCGCGGACGGCGAAGAGGCGGCGGAGGCGTAAGTCCCGGCCGCGAGTCTCACCACCAGTCAGACGCCAACACCCCCGGGGCATCGGACCCGTCGCCCCGGCTCGGCGGCCCAGCACGCCGGCCTCGGTGTGCGCTCCATTCCGGCGGGCCGGCGCCGTGCGTTTTCCTGGCCCCCAACGCGCCGCGGGGCCGGTCCGTTCGGCACGGACCGGCCCCCACGTCGCATACTCGGCCCCCTGGGTGGGAGGCCCGCGCTTCAGGTACGGCGGGTTACTGCATGACCGCCATGGCGAGCGCCCGGCGGGCACGCAGTGAAGCGCGCTCCGCCCTGCGCTGCATCCGGCGGGCGGCCACCAGGCGAACGGCCTGTCGGTCTCGCTCCGCCTCCTGCAGTCGCTCGTGCATATGCGCACGGGCCATGGCTTCGGGAATGAGTTGCATCTCTCGGGTCCTGTTCTGACGCGAGTCCTTCGCGCCGCTCATGGTGAAGTCTTGGTTCGCGGAGCTTGTGGGCTCGTAAGTGGACGGCTTCATCGGGGCCTGCTTCTGGGGGTCGTGCGTGAGGGGACGGTCGATCGTTCCTGCGGTGTTCATGCCGAGACCGGGTTCTTGCGCGGGCGGCCACGCGGCCGCTTCCGGGCGACGACGACCCCCTGGACGAACAGCTCGCCACCCCAGACGCCCCAGGGCTCACGCCGCTCCTTGGCACCGGCGAGGCAGGCCTCGACCAGCGGGCAGGTGCGGCAGAGGGACTTGGCGTACTCGACGTCCGCGGGCGACTCGGCGAAGAAGACCTCCGGGTCGTAGGAGCGGCACGGGACGGGCACACCCAGGTTCTCGATGGCGTCATCGAGCGCGGTGAGCGCGGTGAGCGGGGTCAAGGCGGGGTCCTCCGTGGAGCCGGGCTTGGGGATCGTGTCGGAAGGCGGTACGGACGGGGCGTGCGCTTCGAGTTGCACGGTTCGTCTTCCTCGTCTTGTCGTTCCGGCCTGTTGGCCGGGGGGTGGTGGTACCGGGTTCTTTTCTTGTCCCGAGGCTCCTTCGGTCCGTCATCCCTGTTCAGGGACAAACAGAAGGGCCGCGGATCCCGGATGGGGTTCCGCGGCCCTGAAGGCGCCGGCCTGATCGGCGATCAGGCTGGATCACTCCAGGGTTCTGGCCCACGGAAGGCCCACATCTGGTGGTGCTGCGTCGTCTGCTTCCGGCATCCGGCACCGGTCGCCGTAAAGGCATAGGCCTGCGCCTGTGCCTCTACTGCCGCTTCCAGTGCCTTGGTCGGTCGCTCATTGCGCTCACGAACGGGAAGGCCCGCGGGAGCAGCGGAGGAGGACGCCGGAAGGGCGGCACGAATGCCGGACAGACCGGTGCCCAGGGTCGAAACGCCGAGCATGCACGCGGAGACGGCCGAGCGATCGGTCATTTTCACGATGCTGACGGAGCTGGTGTTGATGCTGATCACTGGACTCGCCTCCTCTCGGCGTCTCGGGGGACTGGGTGAACCAGTCCTACGGATATGCAAGTACAACACGGAATCAGCGCCTCCGAGAAGGCCGCTGCTCTCGTGCCTAAGAACCTATGGGGATTGCTGGGGCATGCGCAAACTATTTTTTCGACGAGTTCGTGTCAGTCCTGATCTGTGTGCTCCTGGCCTGACTGGCCTGCGCAGATGGCCAGGACATCGGCCCCGTAACGGGTGAGCTTGCGCATCCCTACACCCGGAATGCGGGCGAGCTCGCGTTCGTCGTCGGGAGCGGTCTCGGCGATCGCCATCAGAGTCCTGTCCGTGAACACGCAGAACGCGGGCTGACCGCTGCTGCGGGCCTGGTCCGCCCGCCACTCGCGCAGCCGCTCGTACAGGCTCTCGTTCATGTCGGAGGGGCAGTCGTCGCAGCGCATCAGCTTCATCTCGCCCGGGTCGGTCAGCGTGCGTCCGCAGACCCGGCAACGGGCGGGGACTCGCTGGGTCCGTCTCGGGGCGGACCCCCTGGTTCCGGGGATTCCGCGCTCGATTCCGCCCGCTCCGCCGGTGGTGATGCGGCCCGTGGTGGCCGTCGAGCCGGGACGCAGCCCGTCGAGGAAGCGACTGGGGCGGCGGTTGGGACGGCCGCCGGGTGAGCGGGAGAGTGCCCACGAGACATGGAGGTGTTCGCGCGCGCGGGTGACCCCGACATAAAGGAGGCGGCGCTCCTCCTCGATCTGCTCGTCGGTCCTCGCGTAGGTGATCGGCATCATGCCCTCGGCGACGCCGACCAGAAAGACGACGTCCCACTCCAGGCCCTTGGCCGAGTGCAGTGAGGCGAGGGTGACGCCCTGCACGGTGGGGGCGTGCTGGGCGTTCGCCCGTTCGTCGAGCTCGGCGACGAGGTCGGCCAGTGTGGCGCCCGGTTGGGCGGCGGCGAAGTCCTGGGCGAGGTTCACCAGGGCGGCGAGGGACTCCCAGCGCTCTCGCACGGCACCGGAGCCGGCCGGTGGCTGCGGCGTCCAGCCCTCCCCCGACAACACGGCACGCACCTGGGAGGGGAGGTCGACGATGTCGTCGAGAAGGGAGTCGTTGCCCCCGAAGCGAGCCGCGCCGCGCAGGGCGACACCCGCCTTGCGCACCTCGGGGCGGTCGAAGAACCGCTCGGCGCCGCGCAGCTGGTAGGGCACCGCGGCGTCGGCCAGGGCCTGCTCGTAGGTCTCCGACTGGGCGTTCGTGCGGAAGAGGACGGCGATCTCGGAGGCCGGGACTCCCGAGTCGATGAGCTCGCGGATCCGGCGGGCCGCGCCCTCCGCCTCTGTCGGCTCGTCGGTGTACTCGGCATAGACCGGCTCGGGCCCCGGAGCGCGTTGTGAGACGAGCTCCAGGCGGTGGTCGGCGGCCCGGCCCCGGGCCTGGGCGAGCAGGCCGTTGGCGAGGTGGACGACCTGGGGGGTGGAGCGGTAGTCGCGGACCAGTTTGACGACGGTGGCGCCGGGGTGGCGGGTGCGGAAGTCGAGCAGGTGGTCCGGGGTCGCTCCGGTGAACGAGTAGATCGTCTGGCTGGCGTCCCCGACCACACACAGGCTGTCCCGCTCACCCAGCCACAGTTCGAGCAGGCGCTGCTGGAGAGGGCTCACGTCCTGGTACTCGTCGACCACGAAGTGCTGGTACTGGGCGCGGATCTGCTCGGCGATGTCGCGCCGGTCCTGCAGGACGGCCACGGTCAGCAGCAGCACGTCCTCGAAGTCGATGACGGACCGCTCGCGCTTGACGTCCTCGTAGGCGGCGTAGAGCTGGGCGATCTCGGCGGGGGCGCGGGGGGACTCGCGTCCGGCCTTGGCGGCGGCGGGCGCGTAGTCGGCGGGGACGGTCTGGGTGACTTTGGACCACTCGATCTCCGCGGTGACGTCCCGCAGCTCGCCCCGGTCGAGCCGGATACGGCAGGCGGCCGCCGCGTCGGCGACGAGTTGTATCTTGCGGTCGACGAGCCGGGGCATGGAGCCACCGATCGCTTTCGGCCAGAAGTACTGGAGCTGGCGCAGGGCGGCCGAGTGGAACGTACGCGCCTGGACGCCGCCCGCGCCGAGCTGGCGCAGGCGGCCGCGCATCTCCCCGGCGGCGCGGTTGGTGAAGGTGACGGCGAGGATGCTGGACGGGTGCAGGATGCCGGCGCGCACTCCGTAGGCGATGCGGTGCGTGATCGCCCGGGTCTTGCCCGTGCCTGCGCCCGCCAGGACGCACACCGGACCGTGCAGGGCCGTGGCCACCTCGCGCTGCTCGGGGTCGAGCCCTTCGAGCACCGCGTCGGCGGAGTCCGGTACCTGCGGGAACAGGGTGGAGTGCGTTGCTGCTGTCACACAGCCATGCTGCCAGGTCGCGAGAGACGGCCGCGCCGGTTGTCCACAGGCGGGCACTGATAGTCGTACCAATGCGGCAGGCGTCATGTCGGGCCGGTGCCGGGGCACGGGAATGGTGGACCTTTCGCATGCGTTCCCTCACTGCGACCACCCGCCCCGAGCCAATGAAGGAGCACGAGCGACATGCTGGGCACTGTGACGATGTACAGCACCACGTGGTGCGGCTACTGCCGCCGGCTGAAGAGCCAGATGGACCGCGAGGGCATCGCGTACACCGAGATCAACATCGAGCAGGACCCGGAGTCCGCCGCGTTCGTGGAGAAGGCGAATGGCGGAAACCAGACGGTGCCCACTGTTCGGGTAGTTCCCACCAACGGTGGCGACGAGGTCGTCATGACGAACCCGAGCCTTGCCCAGGTGAAGCAGGCGCTCGCGGTCTGACGCTCTCCAGCGCTTCGCCCCCTCTGGTCAAGGTCACCGGAGGGGGCGCTCTGCATGTAGGGGAAGCGGACAGCGAGCCCGCGCACAGCCAGTCCCCCGCCGTCACGACAGGCCGCCGCAGTCCTGTGCGGCGCCTCGCCGGGGCACTTCATGCAACAACGTGCATACCCACGAACGTGCATGGACGACCGACCGTGTCCCTCGTACGGTCTTGTTCAACGCCCCGACCGGGGCCGAACAAGGGGGTTTCGCATGGCCCGTGAAGAGCTGACTCGGCTTACCGGCAACGGCAACGGTGAGTGCGGCGAAGACGACTGCCCGAACGTGTACCGCACCGAGCGGGGAACGTTCGTTGTGCAGGGTGACCTGTCTGGCGCCTTTACCCCACCGCAGGGGGAAGGGCTTGTTGAGATTCCCGAGAGCGTTCTTCGGGAGGCTGTTCGTGCTCTTGGATGGTGACGAGTGGCGGGCGATGCTCCGGGGATTTCAGTCGGAGGCTTGGCGACTGGAGACCCTGCCCCAGTACCTCGTACCGCAAGAAGCCGGAGAGCTTGAATCCTTCCGAGCCGGTAGGCGAATGGATCCGCACACATACTCATCCGCGTACACGGAAGACTTGAAGCGACTACGCGGTGAAGGGAAACGCAAGGGGCGCGTGCACATCGTGACTCGGCCGCTCTCCGAATACCTGCGCTTCGAGTTCTCCCGGTACTACGCCCCGCACGTACTTGCCGGGGAAGACGTGCGAATCCTTGACGTGACGGACCGAGAGAATCCGTTGTCAGGCGTCCGGGACTTCTGGATGTTCGATCGCTCGACGATCGTTCTCATGCACTACGAGAACGATGGAACGCAGATCAGCCGTGAACTGTACGAGGGCGAGCCGGCGGACTTCATCGAGTACCAGCGAATCGCCATCACTGAATCGATTCCTTTCCTGGAGTACGTGAAGGAGTGACGTTCGAAGCCGAGCAGCTTGGCGAGTCCGGTCCGGAACTTGCTTCGCTACTCCGAGATCTGCGCAAGCGAGCCGGTCTCTCCGGGGATCGGCTCGCAGCGCGCTGCAACATGTCTCAGTCCAAGGTGAGCCGGATCGAGAACGGCAAGACACGTCCATCCCTTGTCGACGTAGAGCAGATCCTGAGAGCCCTTGAAGCGCCACCGGAACTTGTCGCCGAAGTCTCCGCACTTGCCAGGTTGGCCAACACGGAGTGGCGGAATCTGCGAGAGCTACGCCGTAAGGGGTTGGGGACACGGCAAGCGGAGTTGAAGGCGCTCGAAGCGTCCTCGGCGCACATGCGCTACTTCCTGCTCTCGATGGTTACCGGGCTACTCGCCACGCCGGAATACGTGCGGGCCAGCCTTGCTCACTCCCCGGCAGATACGAGCAAGGCGGTAGCGGGGAAGCTGGAACGGCAAGCCATCCTCTACGACACGTCGAAGCGATTCACGTTCCTCCTGACCGAGCAAGCGATTCGCTGGCCGGTCGTCTCTGCGTTGGCGTTGGCCGAACAGATGGATCGCCTGTCTTCCCTGTCCTACCTTCCGAACGTACGTATCGGAGTGATTCCGCTCGGGGCGGTAACGCCCAGAACTCCACTGAATACCTTCACCATCTACGACACTTCCTTGGTCACCATCGAAACCTCGGCGGGGAGTCTTGTCCTACGCGACGGCCGAGATGTTCAGGGCTACTCGAAGGAGTTTGAGGGGTACGAGGAATCCGCTTTGTTCGGGGAGGAATTCCGAGTAAGGCTTGCCGAGTGGTCGACTGCATGCCGTTCATGATCTTCAGTCCACAACGCGCATGAAGCGCGGACCCGTGCGTATTCCAAGGGATCATCCTTCGGTAGATACCCAGTCGGGAGGCCGTACGGGATGAGCACACCAAAGACGACGATGACGGGGCCGGTGCACCTGACAACTCCGGTCGGGGAGCCGGACTCTGTGGCAGGTTGCGGCGTATGTCTCGGCATCGCTGTGACTCGAACCAACGCCCGTTCGGTCGGGGACTACCCGAAGGTGTCCGATGCGAACGTGGTTCTCCGTACACACCTGCGGGAAGAACACGGGGCCGAGTGATGGTGCGCTCCCTCATGCGGTACGTGAAGCACAGGATCACGCAGCACCCGGACACTGACGTGACTTTCGAAGCGGAGTGCCTTCACTGCAAGTGGGCGGCCAGGCCCGCCACGGACGGCGCGGCGGTCGACGTGGAGTGCATGAGCCACACGGGCCGGAGCGGACACAAGGGCTTCCGGCGTGTCTGTACGTCGTTCGCGATGGTGGTCCGGGACGAGTGACTGACAGGCCCCCGGCGCACTGAGGGACGGCGAGCACCACGACCGAGGAGCGCCGGAAGGGGGAGCGGTTCGAGCGACCTGCACCCCCTGTGCCTGCCTCTGTCGACTCCCCCCGTGGTCGGCAGGGGCAGGCATCGTTACGCCTGTCGGACGGCGTCAGACACCCATGCATGACAGTGGCCCCCGGCGTGAGCCGAGGGCCTGTCGTAAGGGGCTGTGCGCCTGCCTCAGGCACTCTCTCCGAGATGGCGGTAGAGCGTAGCTCGGGAAATCCCGAGAGCCTTGGCGATGGCGCTCACGCTCTCGCCCTTGGCTCTCCTCGCACGGGCCACGGTGAGCACGTCCTCATCAACCACAGTCGGCCGTCCGCCGGTACGCCCCTGCGCCTTGGCTGCGTCCAGCCCTGCGCGGGTGCGCTCCTTGATCAGGCTGCGCTCAAACTCCGCCATGACCCCGACCACCTGAAGCATGAGACGGCCGTCCGCCGTACCGGGGTCGATGTTGGCCAGCGCACCCGTGAGCACCTTGAACCCGATGCCCCGCTCTCGAAGGGTGTCGACCATGGTCACAAGGTCGATGAGGGAACGGGCGAACCGGTCCAGCTTCCACACGCACAGGGTGTCGCCGGGCCTGGCGTAGTCCAGCGCGGCCGTGAGCTCCGGTCGGTTGGTGTTCTTCCCGCTGGCCTTGTCCTCGAAGATCCGGGCACAGCCAACGGCCGTCAGTGCGTCGCGCTGGAGCTGTGCTTCCTGGTCATCGGTGGAGACACGGGCGTATCCGATGAGCTGACCAGTGATCGTGTTCGTCGTCATGACACGGACTGTCTCAGAACTCGTCTCGAAAGGTCAAGCCTGAGACGGGAGTTTCGAGACGAGTTTTGAACAGTGCTGCGCCCCCTTCATGGCGCCTGCCGCGTCGTCTCACAAACCTTGGTTTTCGAGACGGCTGTCACTGGTCACGCTGCGCCACAGTCGGGTGCGCCGCGTCTGCCTTGCGTCGGCCAGCGCTGCGCCTGGTTGGCCACGGCCACGGGCGTGCGCCTGTCTGCCTGCCTGTCGCTGTGCTCTCGCCTGCCTGCCAGGGGCGCGACCTGCCAGCCGCTCACGCTGGCGCACAGCCGTTCGCCTGTCCATGTGGCGCGGGCCGACCTCGCGACGGCGGACGGATGGTGCGGTGAAGGGGTGGGGGTATGACCCCCTGGGGGTCCTTGCTCGACCGCCATGTCTTGGCGGCTCAAATCCTGCCACGGTTTCGGGGTCCTTCTGAGAGGCGCTTCACATGCGGTGACCTGCTCTTTTGTGGACGGGGCCTGTAGGTTTTGAGGTCCTTGTGAGTCCTGAGAGAAGAGGAACCCGCGATACAGGAGCACGTATGGCGTCGTGCGCTGGTGCGCTCGAACATGAAGCACGCAGAGAAGCTGGTCGGCGTCGCCATGGCGTTGTACGCGGACTACGAGACAGGCGAGAATGTGTGCCCGTCGAACGGGACGATCGCCAGGGAACTCGGCTACGGCGGAAGGCTCCGGAGCAGACGGTCAACAAGATCGTTGGCAGGCTGCGTAAGGCTGGCTGGCTTACGCAGACGGGCAAGGTGCCGGACGGTCCGGTGATCTACCGACTCACCTTGCCGAAGCAGGGGGGTATGGCTGAGGAGCCATACAACCTACATACCTTCAAGAGCGACGGCGGTAGGAGTGAGGAGCCAGCGGCGAAGAGCAAGCCGGTAGGCGAAGAGCGGCCCCCCTTCGGGGGCCGACAGGGCGAAGACGAAGAGCGCAAGCAGCCGGCGAAGGTGGGCCGCGTAAGCGGCCCCCAGCAGGAAGATGAAGGGGCTGGCTCCCTTGGGGGGCCTTCGGCCCCCACCTTGTCCTTCGTAGATCTTGGCAAGGTCAAGCAAGAGGAACAGCGTCGACGCTGGTTCGGAGACACGTACTCATCTCCCTTGCCGGTGGACTTCGACTACGACAGCTTGACCGATGCGCTCCCTGTGCGAGAGCAGGAGCCGCCGCCCTTCTGACCGGAAGACAGAAGGCCCCCAGGTCGGGGGCCTTCCTTGGTTGCTCAGCCTGCATCAGGCAGAGGTCAAAACCCTCTCGGCTCCCTCTGCGCCCTTCGCTTTCTCCTCAGCCTTCGCCTGCTGCGCTGCCCGTTCCGCTTCGAAGTCCTCCCAGCGGCTGACAATCTCCCACTCCACACCCGTAAGCGGCTTCGGCTTCTCGTACGGCTTTCCCGGCAACGAGATCGGCGTGATCGGTGAGAGCACCTGAGAAGACCTGGAGGGCACATCCCAGTACGTGATGCCCTGCTGCTTGATGTTCTCGATCAGGTCGCCGGGATCGACGGCCAGGACGTCATGTCCGAAGTACGCCTTGACCTTGTGCTTCTTCAGCCATTCACGCCGTTCGTCGACACTCGACCGCTCCCACCACTCCGCGTAGCTCTCGCCCGTACCCGTCCACACGGTCACCGGCTTCGGCCCCTCCTGGTTGGTGACCTTCTCTCGATCCTGGGCAAGGCTGGCGACTTGCGAGGCGTACGCGACGGCGCTGAGCTCGTCCTGCTGGAGTTCCTTCAGGAGCTGGTTCATCTTGCCGTCAATCACGGCGAGCTTCGCCGCACGGCTGTCGTCGATGGTCGTCTTCGACTCCATCCGTTCCAGGTGGCCGATCTCGCCCAACAGGGTCGACTCCAGCCAGGGGTACAGGTCTTCGGCCCAGAACCTCTGCTTCGGGCATGCCTGGATGCCCTTGCTCTTGTTGCCGTGACAGCGGTACCGCTCGCGCTTGCCCTTGGCCGGGTCGCCCTTCACGAAGTAGAGGGCGCTCCCGCACAACAGGCAGAACGTCACGCCCACCGTCGGCGATGTAGAGCCCTTCTGCTTCTTGTACTTGACCGAGGCGACGGCTTCCGACAGCTTCGTCCACTCCTCCTCGTTCAGTACCGGCTCAGAGCGCATGACAGGTGTGCCGTCGTCGTTGCGGGCTACGGCCCCACTGGCGCGTACGTACTCCCCGAGCAGGGAGCGGCTGATCAGTACGGCTTGCACTGTGGTCGGCGTCCACCTGGCTCCCCGAGGCTTCGGATCGGCCAGCCGAGTTGTGCTCTCGCCTGCCGCCGCGCGGATGCGAGCGATGTCCTGAGCCGTGGGTACGCCTTGCTCGTTCAACCAGTCGGCGACGGCCGAGAAGCTCGGCTTCTCGATGAAGCGCCGGATCATCTCAATCAGCGTCGGGCCGTACTCGGGGTCGAGTTCCAGAGTGAAGCCTGCGTCGCCCTTCACTGCTCTACGTCCGAACGGGACAAGGCCACCCGGCCAGCGGCCGGTCTTCCGCATGGTTTCCCGGGAAGCCTTGTTGCGGGCCTTGATGGCGTCCAGCTCGGCCTCTGCGACCACAGCCAGGATCTTGGCGATGGTCTTGCCCCACGGCTTCGAGAGGTCGAATCCCTCCTCGCAGGAGATGAGGCCCTTACCGTTCGCCTCGCACCACTCGATGATGTCCGAGAGGTGGCGGACCGACCGCGCGATGCGGTCGATCTTCAGGATGATGATGTGGTCGAACTGGTCCTTCTTGTTGTTGAGCCAGTCGCCCAGGGACGGGCGTACCCACGGCGAGATGGACGCCGACACGTCGATGTCGACGGCGAAGTCGACCAACTCCATTTCCTCCGCGTCCGCACGCTTGCTGATGCGGGTGCGTTGCGTCTCCTCCCCCGTCCGGTTCTCGTTGCCGACTGACAGACGGACCACGCCAAGAGCCCTGGGCTTCTCGCTCACGCTCTTCCCTCCCCCACAAGGGGCGGCCCTCCCTGGCCGCCCTCACGTAGCGGGAAGTCTACAGACGGTGCCCACTGTTCTGTTCCCCGGTTCGACGCTCACGAACCCCTCGCTGGCTCAGGTGAAGCAGAAGATCGGCGCCTAGTCGCCGTGCGCTGTGCCGGGAAGGCGGCTCCTGAGGCAGCTCAGGGGCCGCATTTTCGTGGGCGGTCCCGCACCCCTTTTCGTGGGCGGTCCAACACCACGGCGTAGCGCCACGGCAGTGTGCGACGCACGTCGCAGCCGGGCAGGAGGCGGCGGAGGGTCCGCCGGATCTCCGCCTGGGACATGTTCCTGTACGGGTCGGTCACCGGGGCGGCTCCCGTCAGGCCGCGCTCCGCGACGGGAGCGGCTTGCCGTACCAGAGTTCGATCAGGCGGGCAGCGATCGAGATGCCGTACGGCGGGAGCACCTCGCCGGACTCGAAGGCGGCGCGAAGTTCGTCGCGGGAGAACCAGCGGGCTTCGTGGATCTCGTCGCCGTCGACATTGATCTCGGTCGAGGTGGCGCGGGCCATGAACCCCAGCATGAGGCTGGACGGGAAGGGCCAGGGCTGGCTGGCCACGTACTCGACCTGGCCGACGGTGATGCCGACCTCCTCGTGGACCTCGCGGCGCACGGACTCCTCGATGGACTCGCCGGGTTCGACGAAACCGGCGAGCGTCGAGAAGCGGCCCTCGGGCCAGTGGACCTGGCGGCCGAGCAGGACGCGGTCGTCCTCGTCGGTCACAGCCATGATCACGGCGGGGTCCGTGCGCGGATAGTGCTCCGCACCGCAGGCCTGGCAACGGCGGATGTGCCCGGCGGCTGCGATGACGGTGCGCTCCCCGCAGCGCGAACAGAAGCGGTGGGTGCGCTGCCAGTTCTCCAGACCCACGGCGTGCACCATCAGGCCCACGTCGCGGGCCGACAGCAGCGCGCCCGCCTCGCGCAGGCCCGCCGGGCGCGCGGACTGGTCCATGCGCCCGGGCAGGGAGTCCTTCTGGAGGGCGAAGTAGCTGACGCCGTCCTCGTCGATGCCGAGGAAGTAGCGGTGTGCCTCGGTGAGGGGGGCCTCGAAGGAGGGGGTCGTGACGAGTTCGGTGCGCCCGTCCGCCGTCTCGTCGATGAGGACCTGTCCGCCGGAGACCACGAAGCAGCGGGTGGTGGGGTGGCTCCACGCCGCCGCGAGCCAGGCCTCGTCGAGCCGGTGGTGGGCGGCCCGGTCGATGCCGCTCGGGGCGGTGAGCGAGATGGGGCGGTCGGCGTTGTGGTCGGTCCAGGTGGTCACGGGTGCTTCCAACTCCCCGGTGGGACGGTCGGGTTCGGCAGGCGGTTCAGCGGGACGGACGGCGGGAGGCGACCGGGTCCGGCGGGCTCGGGCGGTGCGGGGCGGCACTCCCGGTGTGCCCCCGCACGTGTGGCCGGTCCGGGCGGCTGGGGACGTTCAGGGTGCATGGCGCCAGTTCTCGGCGAGGTCACCCCACAGGTACGCGGTGGTCTCGACGCCTTTGAGGAGCAGGTCGAGTTCGACTTTCTCGTTCGGGGCGTGCCAGCCGTCCGAAGGGACGGAGATGCCCAGGAACAGCACCGGGGCGCCGAGGACGTCCTGGAGGTCCGCCGCCGGTCCGGAGCCGCCCTCGCGCGTGAAGCGGACCGGCTCCTCGAAGGCACGGCCCATGGCGCGGGTGACCGAGCGCAGGGCCGGGTGGTCCAGTGGGGTCAGGCACGGGCGGGTGGCGCCACTGAACGCGATGTCGCAGCGGATCCCGGGCGGCACCTGCTGCTCGGCCCAGGCGCGGACGGCCTTCTCCACATGGCCGGGGTCCTGGCCGGCGACCAGGCGGAAGGACAGCTTCAGCACGGCTGAGGAGGGGATGATCGTCTTGCTGCCGGGGCCCTGGTAGCCGCCGCCGATGCCGTTGACCTCCGCGGTGGGCCGGGCCCAGATCCGCTCCAGTGTGGTGTACCCGGCCTCGCCGAGGGTGGCGTAGGACTTGGCTGTGTGCAGCCACCGCTCCTCGTCGAAGGGCAGTTCGGCGAGCAGTTCGCGCTCGCGGTCGGTGAGTTCGATCACGCCGTCGTAGAAGCCCGGGATCGCCACGCGCGCGTGCTCGTCGTGCAGGGCGGCGACCAGGCGGGCGGCGGACGTCGCCGGGTTGGGCACCGCGCCGCCGAAGGAACCGGAGTGGATGTCCTGGTCGGGGCCGTACAGGCGTATCTCGCATTCGGCCAGGCCGCGCATGCCGGTGCACACCGTGGGGGTGTCCTCGGACCACATGCCGGTGTCGGAGACGATCACCGCGTCGGCCGCGAGCCGCTCGGCGTGCTGTTCGACCAGGGCGCGGAAGTGCGGCGAGCCGGACTCCTCCTCGCCCTCGATGAGCAGCTTGAGGTGCACGGCCGGGGTGGTGCGGCCGGTGGCGGCGAGGTGGGCACGGACACCGAGGGTGTGGAAGAACACCTGGCCCTTGTCGTCGGCCGCCCCGCGCGCGTAGAGGCGGTTCCCGCGCACGACCGGCTCGAAGGGTTCGCTGTCCCAGCCGTCCTCCCGGGCGGCGGGCTGCACGTCGTGGTGGCCGTAGACCAGCACCGTGGGCGCCTGCGGGTCGTCACAGGGCCACTCCGCGAAGACGGCGGGCGCGCCCGGGGTCGGCCAGACCTCGGCCGTCGGGAAGCCGGTCTCCGTCAGCTTGGCGGCGAGCCAGTCGGCGCTGCGTCGTACGTCGGGCGCGTGGTCCGGCTGGGCGGACACCGACGGGATGCGCAGCCACTCGGCGAGGTCGTCGAGGAAGGCGGCGCGGTGCTGCTGGATGTACGTACGGACGACGCTGTCCGGGGTCTGGCTCATGGTCACGAGCCTATCGGCCCGCACGGACGTCCTCGGAGTGCGGTTCCTCACCGGGCCCGGCCACGGTCCGCGCTGCGCGCTGCGCGCCGGACGGCTCCTCCCGCAGCAATCGCTCCAGGGCGGCTCGGTCCGGCAGCTCCGCCGGGCGTACGACCTCTCCGCTGCGCACGTACAGGAACGCGGCCGTGACCGACTCGGGTGGGACGCCCTGCTGCTCGGCCCAGGCGAGGCGGTAGACGGCGAGCTGGAGCGGGTCGGCGGTGTGGGAGCGGTTGGTCTTCCAGTCGACGATCTCGTACGTCGCGTGCTTCCCGTCGCCCTGTTTGTAGACGGCGTCGATGCGGCCCCGGACGATCCGGCCGGCGATCTCGAGCTGGAAGGGGGCCTCCACCCGGTGGGGGGTGCGGTGTGCGTACTCGGTGCGCTCGAAGGCGTCCTTGAGGGCCTCCAGGTCCCGTTCGTCGGCGATCTCGGCCTCGCTTCCGGGCAGTTCCTCCGGCTCCAGCATGGGCAGCGTGAGCTCTTCGAAGCGGGCCTCGACCCAGGCGTGGAAGCGGGTGCCGCGCCGGGCCGCGGGCTGGGGCGGGCGGGGCATGGGGCGGGCCAGCTCCTGGGCGAAGCCGTCCGGGTCGGCGGCCAGGCGCAGCAGCTGGGACGCCGAGAGCGACGCCGGGAGGGGGACGTCGGTGACGCTGTCGCGAGCCCCCAGGAGTTCGCCGGTGAGGGCGTCGAGGTCGCGGTCCCAGGAGGCGATGGTGCGGGCTTCCTCCGGGGTGAGGCGCCGGTGTTCCGGGCCGTGGGGGCGCGGGTGCTCGGGGGGCCCGGGGTGCGGGCGGGCGGCCGGGGGATACGCCGGGGTCGGCTGGTGGGGGACGGTGGGGCGGGTGTTCCGGTCGGCCGGGTCTTCGTCGTAGGCGTCGACGAAGGGGTCCCCGTCGAGGGAATCCACCTCGACGGGGTCCTCGTCGAACGGGTCTTCGTCGAACGGGTCCGGTTCGTCGTACAGGGGTCCTTCGTAAGGAGGCCGGCCGTCGTCCGGGGGCGGCGGCCACTCCGGGTCGTCGAGGGCGTCGGGATCGTGAACGGCCGCGGGGTGTCCGTGCTCGTGGGACGCGAGGTCCTCCAGGTGGGCCAGGACGGTCTCGGCGGCCGCCCGGCGCCGGGCGAGGGCCGTCTCGTCCAGGGGCAGCGGCCAGAACTGGTCCGCCGTCGCCCGGTGCAGGGCCGGGTTCTCCTCGTCCTCGGCGGGTTCCTCCGCCCAGGCATCGATCTCGCCGTACCCGGCTTCGCAGTGCTCGCGGAGGGCGTGGAGGAACGCGGAGGGTCCGCGGCGCTTCTTCTGGGTGGGCCCCCACCAGTGGCCGGAGCCCAGGAGGAGCGAGCGGGGGCGGGTGAAGGTGACGTAGCCGAGGCGGAGCTCCTCGGTGTGCTGGTGGTCCTTCATGGCCTCGTGGAAGGCCTTCAGCCCTCTGGCGTCCCAGGACGTCACATCGGGCAGGGTGTCGGCGTCGCCGCGCAGGGCGTGCGGCAGAACCTTGCCCTGGGAGGTCCACTTCTCACGCCCCTGGCCGCTGGGGAAGGTGCCGGTGACCAGGCCGGGGACGACCACGACGTCCCACTCCAGGCCCTTGGACTTGTGGGCGGTGAGTACCTTGACGGTGTTCTCGCCGCCGGGCAGGGCGTTGTCGAGTCCCTTCTCGTGCTGCGCGGCCGTGCGCAGGAAGCCGAGGAAGGCGAGCAAGGACGCCTCGTTGTCGCCGGCGGCGAAGGAGGCGGCGACGTCCAGGAAGTTGGACAGGGTCTCGCGGCGGCGGGCGGCCAGGGCGTGCGGGGACGCCGACAGCTCCACTTCCAGGCCGGTGACGGCGAGGACGCGGTGCAGGACGTCCATCAGCGGGTCGGCCAGGGAGCGGCGCAGTTCGCGCAGTTCCGTGGCCAGCCGGGCGAAGCGCACGCGCGCGTCGGGCGAGAACGGCAGGCCGTCGTCGTCCCCGCGGCCCTCCAGCGGGGTCTCCAGGAACGTGTCGAGGGCGTCCGCGAGGGAGATCACCTCGGACGGGTCGACGCCTTCGACGGCCTCGGCGAGGCGGCGGTCCTGGTCGTCGTCGTCCGTCACGCGCGCGTGGGCCACGAGGAGCCGGGCGCGCCGGCCCAGCAGGGCGAGGTCGCGCGGGCCGATGCGCCAGCGAGGGCCGGTCAGCAAGCGCACGAGCGAGGCGTTGGCGCCGGGGTCCTGGAGGACCTCGCAGACGGCGACGAGGTCGGCGATCTCCGGCAGGTGCAGCAGCCCGGACAACCCGACGACCTCGACGGGGACGTCCCGGGCGACCAGGGCGCCCTGGATCTCGGCGAAGTCGGTCGCCGTGCGGCACAGGACGGCGATCTCGCCGGGTGCCGTCCCGGTCCGGACGAGGTGGGCGACGGAGTCGGCGGCCCAGTCGATCTCCTCGGCGTGGGTGGGCAGCAGGGCGCAGCGGACCATGCCGTCGCGTTCGGCGCCGGGGGCCGGGCGTAGGGCCTCCACACCCGCGTGCAGGGCGCGCAGGGGCTCCGCGAGGCCGTTGGCGAGGTCGAGGAGGCGGCCGCCGCTGCGGCGGTTCTCGCTGAGGGCCTGACGGGTCGCGGGGCGGCCGTCGGCGTGGGCGAAGTGCTCGGGGAAGTCGTCGAGGTTGGCGACGGAGGCGCCGCGCCAGCCGTAGATCGCCTGGCAGGGGTCGCCGACGGCGGTGACGGGGTGGCCGGTGCCCTCGCCGAACAGGCCTGCCAGGAGGACGCGTTGGGCGACCGATGTGTCCTGGTACTCGTCGAGCAGGACCACCCGGAACTCGTCGCGCAGGGCGCGGCCCACCTCGGGGACCCCGGCGAGCCGGGCCGACAGGGCGATCTGGTCGCCGAAGTCGAGCAGGTCCCGCTCGCGCTTGGCGGTCCGGTAGCGGGTGACCAGTTCGGCGAGCTCCCGCCGGGCGGCGGCCGCCTCGGGGACCTTGCGCAGGTCGGCGTTGCTGAGTTTGGCGCCCCGCAGCGTCAGCAGCAGTTCGGCGTCGTACGCGCGCAGTGCCTCCGGGCGTACGAGGTGCTCGGCGAGCTCGGCATCGAGGGCGAGGAGGTCACCGACCAGGTCCGGGAAGGAACGGGTCAGGGCCGGGTAGGGCCCGGGCGCCTCGCGCAGGACGCGCGCGGCGAGCTGGAAGCGGGTGGCGTCGGCGAGCAGCCGGGACGTGGGCTCGAGACCGATACGCAGGCCGTGGTCGGTCAGCAGGCGGCCGGCGAAGGCGTGGTACGTGGAGATCACCGGCTCGCCGGGCGGGTTGTCCGGGTCGATGGCGTCGGGGTCGGTGACGCCGGCCTTGACCAGCGCCTTGCGGACACGCTCGGCGAGTTCGGCGGCGGCCTTGTTGGTGAAGGTGAGGCCGAGTACCTGCTCGGGGGCGACCTGGCCGGTGCCGACCAGCCACACCACGCGGGCCGCCATCACCGTCGTCTTGCCCGAGCCGGCTCCGGCCACGATCACCTGCGGGGCGGGCGGCGCGGTGATGCAGGCCGTCTGCTCCGGGGTGAACGGAATCCCGAGGAGCTCCTTGAGCTGTTCGGGATCGGTGATTCGGGCGAGCACAGCGAAAGGCTAGCGGCGGCCACTGACAGGAGTGACCGGATCGGCCTCCGGGAGGGAAGAAGCGCAGGTCGGCACAGGTGGTGCGATACCTCACTCGATGACGTGACGCCCCTCCTGCCGCGCGCTGCAGGAGGCCCGGAACGCACAGTGTGTGCAGTGCTGCCCCGCGGTCGGCGTGAACCGTTCGTCGAGGACCTTGCCGGCGGCGGTGGCCAGCAGATCACCGACCCACTCCCCCTCCAGGGGCTCCTGGGCCTGCACCTTGGGCAGGCTCTCACCGCCGTCGCGCTTGGCCGCCCCCTGCCGAAGGTGGACGAGTTCGGCGCCGCCCGGCTCGGGGCGTACGCCGTCGAAGGCCTCGTCGACGGCGCCCTCGCGCACGGCCAGCTGGTAGACGGCGAGCTGCGGGTGGCGCTCCACCTCCTTGGAACTGGGCGCCTGCTTGCCGGTCTTGAAGTCGACCACGTAGGCGCGGCCGTCGCCGTCCGTCTCGACCCGGTCCATCTGGCCGCGGATGCGCACCTGGTAGTCGCCCGCTTCGAGGGTGACGTCGAAGTCATGCTCGCTGGCCACCGGGGTGCGCGCGGTGCGGTTCATGACGTGCCACTGAAGGAACCGTTCGAGCGCCACGCGCGCGTTGTCCTTCTCCTGGGCCGACTTCCACGGCGCGTCGAAGGCCAGGGCGTTCCACACGGAGTCGAGGCGTTCCATGAGGACGCCGAGGTCGGCCGGAGTGTGCCCGGAGGCCACCTCGTCGGCGAGGACGTGCACCACGTTGCCGAAGCCCTGGGCGGCCGTCGCGGGCGCGTCGGCCTTCACCTCGCGGCCGAGGAACCACTGCAGGGCGCAGGTGTTGGCCAGTTGGTCGAGGGCGCTGCCGGAGAGCACGACCGGCTGGTCCCGGTCGCGCAGTGGCACCTTGGACTCGGTCGGCTCGAACATGCCCCACCAGCGGTAGGGGTGGGCGGACGGCACCAGGGGGCGGCCGTCGTCGTCGGCGAGGGCGGCGAGCCGGGCCAGGCGGTGGGCGGCGGCCTCCCGGAGGGTGTCGGAGACGCGTGGGTCGACCGTGGTGGCGCGCAGTTCCGCGACGAGTGCGGCGACGGACAGCGGGCGGCGGGGGCGTCCCGTGACGTCCTTGGGTTCGATGCCGAGTTCGGTCAGGAAGCGGGAGGGCTGGTCGCCGTCGTCCGCGGGGGCCTTGACCGCGGTGACGACGAGGCGTTCACGCGCGCGCGTGGCGGCCACGTAGAACAGGCGGCGTTCCTCGGCGAGCAGGGCGCCGGGGGTGAGCGGCTCGGCGAGTCCGTCGCGGCCGATGCGGTCGGCCTCCAGGAGGGAGCCTCGGCGGCGCAGGTCCGGCCACAGGCCCTCCTGGACGCCGGCGACGACCACGAGGCGCCACTCCAGACCCTTGGAGCGGTGCGCGGTCATGAGGCGGACGGCGTCGGGTCGCACGGCACGCCGGGTGAGGGTGTCGGCGGCGATGTCCTCGGCGTCGATCTCCTCCAGGAAGTTCAGGGCCCCCCGGCCGCCGGTGCGCTCCTCGGCGCGGGCGGCGGTGGCGAACAGGGCGCAGACGGCGTCCAGGTCGCGGTCCGCGTTGCGCCCGGCGGCGCCGCCCCGGCGGGCGGCCCGCTCCAGCCGGCCGGGCCACGGCGTGCCTTCCCACAGGTCCCACAGCGCCTCCTCGGCGGTCCCGCCGCCGGCCAGGCGCTCGCGGGCCCTGCGCAGCAGCGCGCCGAGGCGCTGGGCACCCCGCGCGTACGTGGGGTCGTGCACGGCGAGCCGCTCCGGCTCGGCGAGCGCCTGCGCGAGCAGCAGGTCGGAGGGAGGAGGCAGCGGGTTGCCCGCGGCCCGTTCCTCGTCGCGCAGGGCACGGCCGAGACGGCGCAGGTCGGCGGCGTCCATGCTCGCGAGGGGGGAGGTCAGGAGGGTGAGGGCGGTTTCGGTGTCGAGCCAGCAGCCGTCCTGCCGTGCGGAGGGGGCGTCGTCGGAAGAAGCCTCCTCGGACTCCCGAGAGGGAGTGACCTCCTTGGGCTGCCGGGGCTCGGGGGATCCCGCCTCCGCCGCTGCGACCGCCCGCAAGGCCGTCAGCAACGGTGCCACCGCCGGTTCATGCCGCAGCGGCACGTCATCACCGTCGACGTCCACGGGGACGCCCGCCGCCGTGAGGGCGCGGCGGACCGTGGGGATGGTGCGGGAACCGGCGCGCACCAGGACGGCCATGTCGCTCCACGGGACGCCGTCCTCCAGATGGGCCCTGCGGAGGATGTCGGCGATGTTGTCCAGCTCGGTCCCGGATGTCGGATACGTGTACGCCTCGACACGGCCGCCGTCCCGAACGGGGGCGAGTTCGCGATGGGCGCGCACCTTCTCGGCGGGCAGGCGGGTCAGCGGCATGCGCTGCGTGAGCAGCCGGGTGGCGGCCAGCAGGCCGGCGCCGGAGCGGCGGGACGTGCGCAGCACCGAGACGGGGGCGGGGCGGCCGTCCGCGCGCGGGAAGGCGTGCGGGAAGTCCAGGATGCCGTTCACGTCGGCGCCGCGGAACGCGTAGATCGACTGGTCGGGGTCCCCGAAGGCGACGAGGGTGCGGCCGCCGCCGGCCAGGGCGTCCAGCAGCCGCACCTGAGCGGGGTCCGTGTCCTGGTACTCGTCGACGTACACGGCGTCGTACCGGGCGGCGAGCCACGCGGCGACCTGGGGGCGGCGGGCGAGGAGCACCGCGCGGTGGACGAGCTCGGCGTAGTCGATCACGCCGTGCAGGTCGAGCACGTCGAGGTACTCGGCGAGGAAGGCGGCCGCGGCGCGCCAGTCGGGGCGTCCGGTGCGGCGGGCGAAGGCGTCCAGGGCGTCCGGGCCGAGGCCCAGTTCACGACTGCGGGCGAGTACCGCGCGGACCTCGTCGGCGAAACCGCGGGTGGTCAGGCAGGCGCGCAGTTCGTCCGGCCAGCGCACGTGTGCGAGTCCGAGCCGTTCCAGATCGACCTGCCCCGCGAGCAGCTCCCGCACGGAGACGTCCTGCTCGGGGCCGGACAGCAGCCGCAGCGGCTCCACGAACAGGTCGCTGTCCTGATGGGCGCGGACCAGGGCGTAGCAGAACGAGTGGAAGGTGGTCGCCTGGGGGGCGCGGGCCGCCCCGGTCCGCAGTGCCAGGCGGTCACGCAGTTCGACGGCCGCCCGGCGGCTGAAGGTGAGCACCAGCACACGCTCGGGGTCCCCGCCCCGGGCGACGCGCTCGGCCACCGACTCCACGAGCGTGGTGGTCTTGCCTGTGCCCGGACCTGCGAGGACGAGCAGCGGGCCCCCCGGGTGGTCAACCACGGAGCGCTGGGAGGCGTCCAAATGAGGGGGGTCCACCCGAGCAGGAGGGGTACGTACCAGTCGGTAGGCGCCACGACTCCCCCGCCGCACCCGGGGGTGCGACAGGCCGCTGGTGAAGGAAGAGGAGCTCACGTGGTTCGCCGGTTCTGGTGGAAGTGCTGGGTGGCGGGCCACCGCACGAGACGGGCGGTGACCGCGGGGTGACGGGGGCGCGCGGAGGCGACGCTACGCCGACCAGTGACGCGGAAGCAGGGCTTCCCCTTCTTCCCGCCGCTCACTCGTGGCACTCGCGGCACTCACGTCCCTCACCTCTCGAACGTACGTCATGTTCCCGATGTGCCCCGATTCCCCCGTACGGATCACGGGTCCCACGACAGGCCGTCGGATGGCGGAAGCTGTCAGGTGTGACCGTCCGCGCGACCGCCGCCGTCCCACCGCGCCCGTCTCATGTCGATGCGCGGCAGGTGACCCTCGGCCGAGCGGCCCGCCTCCTTCAGGGGCGTGCCCTCCGCCCGGTAGTGCCCGAGCGCCCGCCGCTCGTGCCCGGGCAGCAGAACGCCGTCCGCACGGACGACCCGCCACCACGGCGCGGCTCCCCCGTAGAGCGCCATCACACGGCCGACCTGCCGCGGACCGCCCCGCTCCAGCCACTCGGCGACGTCCCCGTAGGTCATGACACGACCCGGCGGGATCAGTTCGGCGACGTCGAGGACCCGCTCGGCGTACTCGGGGAGCGCTTGCGCGGGCCCACCCTCGTACCCGCCCCCCTCGGGGCTCTGCTCACTCATCCGCCCCATCCTGCCCCACCCCACCGACAACGGGCCGGGCGTGATCCCGGGCATTTCCCTCATCCGGCGGGAGCGCGTCGGGCAGACTGTCCGCCCCCGCATGTGCACCCTGATTGTCCCGTGTGCCGGTGCGGCATGCCACCATCGTGCGGGCGGTGATCGGTGATACGAGACCAAGAAGAGACGATGAAGCAGCAGGGTGCGCACCCCGAGGGCACGGAGGGCACCTCTGACGCTTCGTCGCGCCCGGGCACCCCGGCGGACGGCCCGAAGGGGGCGGCGAAGAAGCCCCGGGCGGCCGCCGAGGAGCCCGATGTCGCGCACATCGACGAGGTGGAGGGCGACGAGCCGCTGCTCCCCGCGCGCGTGCACCGCCCGTCCGACCTGATGCGCCTGCTGGTGGGTGTGCTCGGCGTCGTGATCCTGATCGGCATCGCCGCGTTCGCGCACGGCACCACCTCGGGCCTCGAACAGGACATCAACAAGGGCACCGGGCAGGCCCCCGACGTGCTCATCAAGATCGCGGGGCTGGCCTCCAGCATCGCCATCCTGCTGGTGCCGGTCGCCTTCGCCATCGAGCGGCTCATCAAACGGGACGGGCTCCGCATCGCCGACGGCGTCCTCGCGGCGGTCCTGGCGCACGGTGTGACCCTCGCCACCGACCTGTGGGTCGCCCGGGCCGCCCCCGACTCGATCCAGGAGGCGCTCACACAGCCCTCCCCCGGTGACATCCACGCGCTGACCGATCCCGTGCACGGTTATCTGGCCCCGGTCATCGCGTACATGACGGCCGTCGGCATGTCGCGCAGACCGAGATGGCGCGCGGTGCTGTGGGTCGTGCTGCTCCTCGACGCCTTCTCCATGCTCGTCACCGGCTACACGACCCCGTTCTCGATCGTTCTGACGGTGCTGATCGGCTGGACCGTGGCCTACGGCACGCTGTACGCGGTCGGTTCGCCCAACGTCCGGCCCACCGGGCAGACCCTGATGGCCGGCCTGCGGACCGTCGGCTTCCACCCGGTCAGCGCGTCACGCGAGGACACCTCGGACAACCCGGACGCCGGAGACCGGGGCCGGCGCTACTTCGTCACCCTCGAGGACGGGCCGCCCCTGGACGTGACGGTGGTCGACCGGGAGCAGCAGGCGCAGGGCTTCTTCTACCGCGCCTGGCGCAATCTCACCCTGCGCGGCTTCGCCACCCGCAGCAGCCTCCAGTCGCTGCGGCAGGCACTGGAGCAGGAGGCGCTGCTGGCGTACGCGGCCATCGCGGCCGGGGCCAACGCCCCCAAGCTGATCGCCACCTCCGAGCTCGGCCCGGACGCGGTGATGCTCGTCTACGAGCACAGCGGCGGGCGCACCCTCGACTCCTTGTCGGACGAGGAGATCACCGACGACCTGCTGCGCGACACCTGGCACCAGGTGAGGTCCCTGCAGTCGCGGCGTATCGCGCACCGCAGGCTGGTGGGCGAGGCGATTCTGGTGGATCGTTCCGGCACGGTCATCCTCACCGACCTGCGCGTCGGCGAGATCGCGGCCGGCGATCTGCTGCTGCGTATGGACACCTCCCAGCTGCTCGTGACCCTCGGCCTCCGGGTGGGCGCCGAGCGGGCCGTGGCCTCGGCGGTGGGCGTGCTCGGTCCCGACGCGGTGGCGGACTGCCTGCCGATGCTCCAGCCCATCGCGCTCAGCCGCTCCACGCGCGCGACGCTGCGCAGACTGGCCCGGGAGCGGGCACAGCGCGAGCGCGACGCGGTGCTGGAGGCCTCCCAGCAGGCCAAGCAGGCCCGCCTGGAGGAGACCGCGGACGACTCGAAGCCCGTCCTGGACAAGCCCGACAAGAAGGCCGTACGAGCGGAGCAGCGGGCCGAGAAGCGGGCGATCGACGAGGCCCTGGAGGAGGCCCGCGAGGAGGACCTGCTCACTCAGATCCGGCACGCGGTGCTGCGGATCAGGCCACAGGCGCCCGTCGAGCCGGCCCGGCTGGAGCGGGTACGTCCGCGCACACTGATGAGCTTCATCGCCGGCGCGATCGGCGCGTACTTCCTGCTGACGCAGCTCACGCACATCGAGTTCGGGCCGCTCATCGCGAACGCCGAATGGGGCTGGGTCGCCGCGGCCGTACTGTTCTCGATGTGCAGCTACGTCGCGGCGGCGATGGCCCTGCTGGGGTTCGTGCCGGAGCGGGTGCCGTTCGTGCGGACCGTGGCAGCGCAGGTCGCCGGGTCGTTCGTGAAGATCGTCGCCCCGGCGGCGGTCGGCGGAGTCGCGCTGAACACGCGCTTCCTGCAGCGGGCCGGGGTGCGGCCGGGGCTCGCGGTGGCGAGCGTCGGCGCGTCGCAGCTGTTCGGGCTCGGCTGCCACATCCTGATGCTGCTGTCCTTCGGCTATCTGACCGGCACCGAGAAGACGCCGTCGCTGTCGCCGTCCCGGACGGTCATCGCCGGCCTGCTGACGGTGGCGGTGCTCGTGCTCGTGATGACGTCGGTGCCGTTCCTGCGGAAGTTCGTCGTCACGCGCGTGCGGTCGCTGTTCGCGGGGGTCGTGCCGCGCATGCTGGACGTGCTCCAGCGGCCGCAGAAGCTGGTCACCGGCATCGGCGGCATGCTGCTGCTGACCGCCTGTTTCGTCATGTGCCTGGACGCGTCGATCCGCGCCTTCGGGGACGAGTCCACCTCGGTCAGCCTCGCCAGCGTCGCGGTCGTCTTCCTCGCGGGAAACGCCCTGGGGTCCGCGGCGCCGACACCGGGCGGCGTGGGCGCGGTCGAGGCGACCCTGACGGTCGGCCTCATCGCCGTCGGCCTCCCGAAGGAGGTCGCGGCACCGGCGGTCCTGCTGTTCCGCCTCCTGACGCTGTGGCTCCCCGTGCTGCCGGGTTGGCTGGCCTTCAATCACCTCACGCGCAAACAGGCCCTCTGACCCGCCCGGGCCGCACCGGGCCGGCCGGCTCCTCTCCGTCGGGGGTGCCAGGGTCCGTCGGGGGCGCCCGGGAACATCGCCTCGCAAGCGGACCCCTCGCACCGCAGCACCGCAGTTCCGACGGACAGCGTTGGGCACCACCGGCCGACAGCCTTGGGCACCACAGGCCCGGGCCCAAGACACCGCCGACCCGGCTTCCGCACCACCGTCCGGGGCCCGGACAACCCCCGACCAACAGCCTCCGCACCACCGGCCGGACAACCGACCTTCAGTGCCGCCGGCCCGACGAGGAGGCACTTTGGCCTCCTCAAACCCTCCTACCTCGTACGGCACGCGTCCCGCGCGTCCCGCTCGGTACCGCCGCAGGATGGAACCATGCCAACCCCGCTCCGGCTGCGTGCCATCGCCCTGACCGCCTCCGCCCTGCTGCTCTCGACCGTCCTGGCGGGCTGCGGCGACGACGGCGCCAAGGTAGAGGACCTCGGCCGGCAGGAACTGAGCTGGAAGGCCTGCCCGGCCCCGGACGAGGCCCAGGGCGGGGGCGCCTCGCCCTCCCCGCTGCCGGACGATGGCGAGTGGCAGTGCGCCACCATGAAGGCCCCGCTCGACTGGGGCGACCCAAAAGGCGACACCATCGGCCTTGAGCTGATCCGGGTCGGGACGACCGGCTCCGAGAACCAACGCATCGGCTCACTCATCTTCAACTTCGGCGGGCCCGGCGGCTCGGGCGTCACCTCGCTGCCCGCGTTCGCGGAGGGCTACGAGACCTTGCGCACCCGCTACGACCTGGTCAGCTTCGATCCACGCGGAGTCGGCCGCAGCAACCCCGTGCTCTGCGAGAACGACCAGCAGCTCGACGCCTACTTCCAGCAGGACGCCACGCCCGACGACGCCACCGAACGCGCCCGGCTGGTGGACAACACCAAGGACTTCAACGACGCCTGCGAGCGGAACTCCGAGAAGATCCTCCCGCACCTGCGCACCACCGACGCAGCCCGCGACCTGGACCTGATGCGCCAGGTCCTCGGCGACGACAAGCTCCACTACTTCGGCATCTCCTACGGCACCGAGCTGGGCGGCGTCTACGCCCATCTGTTCCCCGAGCGGGTCGGCCGGGCCGTGTTCGACGCCGTCGTCGATCCCACGCAGAACTCCGAGCAGGGATCGCTGGGGCAGGCCAAGGGCTTCCAACTGGCACTCGACAACTTCGCCGAGGACTGCGCTTCGAAGGCCGAAGAGTGCCCGATCGGCGACAGCGCCCAGGACGTGAAGGACCGTATCGCCAAGCTGCTGAACGACCTCGACCGCGACCCGATCCCGGCGATTTTCCCGCGCCGGCTGACCCAGACGGCGGCGACCAGCGGCATCGCGCAGGCGCTGTACTCGCAGGACTTCTGGGAGTACCTCACCGAGGGCCTGGAGAACGCGTACAACGGTGACGGCAGTATCCTGCTGGCGCTGTCCGACTCGATGAACGGACGCAGTGAGAACGGCGAGTACAGCAACATCATCCCCGCCAACGTGGCCATCAACTGCGCCGACGACAAAGCCCGCTACGACACCGCCCACGTCGAGCGGAAGCTGCCCGAGTTCCGGGCCGCGTCCGACCTGTTCGGCGACTACATGGCGTGGTCCATGCTCAGCTGCGCCGACTGGGCCGTGGCGGGCGCCGCCGACCATCCGAACGTGAGCGCCGCGGGCTCGGCGCCCATTCTGGTCGTCGGCAACACCGGTGACCCGGCCACGCCGTACGAGGGCGCGCGGGCGATGGTGAACGCGCTGGGCAAGGGAGTCGGGGTCGAGCTGACGTACCGGGGCCAGGGACACGGCGCGTACGACAGCGAGAACAAGTGCGTGCGGAGCGCTGTGAACGGCTATCTGCTGGACGGAAAGGTGCCGCCGGCGGGGAGCGTCTGCTCCTGACACCGGCAGCCGCTCCTGAAAGCGCAGGTCAGATGGTTATCCACAGGCAGAAGCGGTCGACGCGGGATCTGCCTACCATGGCCTGACCGCCATCCGCGGCACGGAGCGGACGGCCTGCGAGGGGGATGTGGCAATGACGCGCTTCGTTCGGTGGACCGCTCTGGCGGCCGCCTCGGCCCTGCTGGCCGCCGGCTGCGGCGGCGGTGCGTCCGACGACGACAAGAGCGGGCTCGCATGGGGCCGTTGCAAGGCCACCGCCGACGCTCCCGCGCCGAGCAGCGAATGGCAGTGCGCGACGCTGAAGGTGCCGCTGGACTGGTCGAAGCCGGACGGCGAGACGATCGGGCTGGCGCTCATCCGCGCCAGGGCCCGCGGGGACGACCGCGTCGGCTCGCTGCTGTTCAATTTCGGCGGCCCGGGCGCTTCGGGCGTGTCCATGATGCCGTCGTACGCCCCCACCGTCTCCGCACTCCGCGAGCGATACGACCTGGTCGGCTGGGACCCGCGCGGTGTGGGCGCCAGCGAAGGGGTGCGCTGTCGCGGCGACGACGAGATCCAGGCCGCCGAGTCGGTCGACGTCACCCCGGACACCCCGGCCGAGGAAAGGGCGTACTTCGAGGACGCCGCCGACTTCGGCAAGGGCTGCCGGAAGGACGCCGGGAAGCTGATGGCGCACGTCTCGACCGCCGACTCGGCCCGCGACATCGACCGCATCCGGAAGGTCCTCGGCGACAAGCGGCTGAACTACTTCGGCATCTCCTACGGCACCGAGCTGGGCGGCACCTATGCCCATCTCTTCCCGAAGCGCGTGGGACGCATGACGCTGGACGCGGTCGTCGACCCCGCCGCCGACACCGTGGGCCACGCCCAGAACCAGGCCAGGGGGTTCCAGCGCGCGCTGAACGGCTACCTCGAATCCACGGGCCAGGACCCGCAGGAAGGCTCCCGCAAGATCGCCGGCCTGCTGCGGCGGATCGACGAACGGCCCCTGGCGACGGGCACGCCCGGGCGGAAGCTGACGCAGGCCCTCGCGGTCACCGGCATCATCCTGCCGCTGTACAGCAAGGACAGCTGGCCGACCCTGACCGGCGCCCTCGACGCGGCCGAGAAGGGCGACGGGTCGCAGCTCCTGGCCCTCGCCGACCGCTACAACGAACGCGACCCGTCGGGGCACTACGGCACGACGACCCACTCCCAACGGGTCATATCGTGCCTGGACGACAGGCAGCGGCCGACGCCGGCCCGGACGAAGGAGCTGCTGCCCCGGTTCGAGAAGATCTCCCCCGTCTTCGGGACTTTCCTCGGCTGGGACACGGCCGGCTGGTGCCACGACTGGCCGGTGCCCGGACAGCACGACACCCCGGAGGTGAGCGCCCCCGGCGCGGCTCCGGTCCTGGTGGTCGGCAATACGGGCGACCCCGCCACCCCCTACGAGGGCGCGCGCAGGATGGCCGACGAACTGGGCAAGGGCGTCGGAGTGATGCTCACCTGGCGTGGCGAGGGGCATGGCGCCTACGGCAGTGGGAGCGACTGCGTCGACTCCACGGTGAACGCGTACCTGCTGGACGGCTCGGTGCCGAAGGACGGCAAGGTCTGCTCATGACGACGGCGGGGGCTTCGGGCACCCGTGGTGCGCGAAACCCCCGCCGCTCGGAAAGGGAGGCCGGATACGGCTCAGTAGACCGGCTTGGACGGCTCGATCTGGTTGACCCAGCCGATCACGCCACCACCGACGTGGACCGCGTCCGAGAAGCCCGCGGACTTCAGGACCGCGAGGACTTCCGCACTGCGGACACCCGTCTTGCAGTGCAGGACGATCTTCTTGTCCTGCGGGAGGCTCTCCAGGGCGGACCCCATGAGGAACTCGTTCTTCGGGATCAGCCGGGCGCCCGGGATGGAGACGATCTCGTACTCGTTCGGCTCGCGGACGTCGATGATGTCGATGCTCTCGCCGTCGTCGATCCACTCCTTGAGCTGCTTCGGAGTGATCGTGGAGTCGGCGGCCGCCGCCTGGGCCTCCTCGGAGACGACGCCGCAGAAGGCCTCGTAGTCGATGAGCTCGGTGACGGTCGGGTTCTCGCCGCAGACCGCGCAGCCGGGGTCCTTGCGGACCTTGACCTGGCGGTACTGCATCTCCAGGGCGTCGTAGATCATCAGTCGGCCGACCAGCGGCTCACCGATGCCGGCGAGGAGCTTGATGGCCTCGTTGACCTGGATGGAGCCGATGGACGCGCACAGCACGCCCAGGACGCCGCCCTCGGCGCAGGAGGGAACCATGCCGGGGGGCGGGGGCTCCGGGTACAGGCAGCGGTAGCAGGGGCCGTGCTCGGACCAGAAGACGGACGCTTGACCGTCGAAGCGGTAGATCGAGCCCCACACGTACGGCTTGTTCAGCAGCACGCAGGCGTCGTTGACCAGGTAGCGGGTCGCGAAGTTGTCCGTGCCGTCGACGATCAGGTCGTACTGGCTGAAGATGTCCATCACGTTGTCGGCCTCGAGCCGCTCCTCGTGAAGGATCACGTTCACGTACGGGTTGATGCCCTTGACGCTGTCACGGGCGGACTCCGCCTTGGAGCGGCCGATGTCCGCCTGGCTGTGGATGATCTGGCGCTGCAGGTTCGACTCGTCGACCTCGTCGAACTCCACGATGCCGAGGGTGCCGACGCCCGCGGCGGCCAGGTACATCAGCGCCGGCGAGCCCAGGCCGCCGGCGCCCACACACAGCACCTTGGCGTTCTTCAGCCGCTTCTGCCCGTCCATCCCCACGTCGGGGATGATCAGGTGGCGGGAGTACCTGCGGACCTCGTCTACGGTGAGCTCGGAAGCCGGCTCGACCAGGGGTGGCAGCGACACGGGGACTCCGTTGGTCGGTCAATCACTACGGTTGTTCTCCCCGTAACAGTGCCATGCGCTTTTTCATTCCGAGACACCTGTTCCGATGCGCGAGACGAATTCGTCCCAGTAGCCGGGCATCGCCTCCCAGGGGTCGGTGTGACCGCCCCGGTCCGTGTGGTCGGTGATCCAGACCGTCCCCGCGCCCTGCCATCGGGCGATGCGCAGTGCCTCCGCCAGGTCGGTGCGGGGTACACCGTGCACGAAGTGGCAGAAGCGCCCGGGCGAATGGTCCCCGGTCCACTCGGCCACCTGCGACCAGCGGTAGTCGCTCCAGGGGCCGGAGAAGGTGACCAGCTGGTCGGCGAGCTCGACGTAGCCGGGGTGCGGGTGGATGCCGTGGCCCAGGACGATGTGGGCAGCGTCACGGATCACACGGAGTGTGGCGACCGTGCGGCGGACCTCGGGCAGCCCGGCGTGGTCCGCCGGGCAGCGCTTCAGGAGGAACCCGTCGACCTGGTACCAGTCGACGAACCGGTGGGCGTCCGAGACCAGCTCGCCGAAGTTCCGGGTGCCGTACCGGATGTCGAGATGGCCGAGGATGCGGATGCCCGCGTTGCGCAGACGGCCGGCCGCCTCCAGACAGTGCGGGTCGGGGCGGCTGCCGGGGCCGTCGGCCACATTGAGGACCACCCAGTGCAGGGCGGTGCCGGGGCGAGTCAGTTCGCCCCACTCGGTGGGCGCCAGAAGGGGATGCGCGTAACCGGGGACGCCGACCCCGGGTCGGAGTTCCGTGCCCGAGGTGCGCCGCCGGGTGCTGGTCAGATGCGGCACGCCGCCTCCATCCAGATGTCGGCGAGGGACTCCTCCAGACCGATGCGCGGACGCCAGCCGAGCCGGTCGCGCGCGGTGCGCACATCGGCCTGCTGCCAGCTGCCGCAGCCGTCCGGGTACGGGTACGCGACGGGCGGCGCGTGGTCCGGGTCGGGGCGTGGGTGGCCGATGGCCGAGCGCAGGGCCCCGGGCGGGCCGTCGAGCTCGTGGAGGGCGCCGCCGTACCCGGCGACGCGGGCGAGGACCGCGGCGGCGTCGCGCAGGCGTACGGCGCGGCCGGAGCCGATGTTGATGACGCCCTGTGCGGCGGAGAGCGAGGCGGCGTGGACGGCACGGGCCACATCGCGGACGTCGACGAAGTCGCGCTGTGCGCCGAGGCCGCCGAGTTTCAGCTCGCCGTCGCCGCACTGCATGGCGCGGCGCATGGCCTCGGCGAGACGGCCCAGCGGGGAGCCGGCGGGGGTGCCGGGCCCGGCCGGTGAGAAGACGCGCAGGACGACGGCGTCCAGGCCGGAGCCGAGGACCAGTTCGGTGGCGGCGAGCTTGCTGACACCGTACGGGCCGCCGGGCCGGGGTACGGCGTCCTCGGCCGTGGAGGAGCCGGGCTGGCTCGGGCCGTATTCGGCGCTGCAGCCGATCTGCACCAGCCGGGCTCCGCAGCCGCTGCGGCGCAGGGCCTCGCAGACGGTGGCCACGGCGACGGTGTTGTGGCGGGTCAGTTCCCGGGCCCCGCCACGGGTGGCGCCGGCGCAGTTGACGACGACGCCCGGGTGGACCGCGTCGAGGAAGCGGGTGAGGGCGCCGGGGCTGCCGGAGGCGAGGTCGAAGCGGACGTCGGCGTCGTCGCCGCGCCCGAGGGCGGTGAGCTGCACGGCGGGGTCGGCGAGCAGGCGGTCGGCGACGAAGCGGCCGATGTAGCCGTTGGCTCCGATCAGCAGGACTCTCATCGCGCGGCTCCCCGTGTCGCCGGGGTTCCTGGGTGGGTGGTCATGCGGGTTCTCCTCGAGGCGGGACGGAAGGGGTGGGACGGGTGCTGCCTGCGCCGGTGGGGCCGGCGCCCGCGGCGGTCACCGTGCGGGCTCCGGCGGTGCGTGGGCCGAGGCCCGGGTCAGCTTGCGGATCGTGTGCACCAGGAGGGCCAGGGCCGCCGTCCCGCAGGCCAGGGTGGGCACGCTGCCGGCGCCCCAGGTGGTGACGAGGGTTTCGGCGGGAGTGGCCAGGAAGCCGAAACCGGGAAGACGTGCGGCGAAGAGGGTGGCGAGGGCGGCCGCCTCGGCCGTGGCCGTCGCGGTGAGGACCACGGCGGGCGCATAGGTGAAGCCGTGCGTGGTGAGGAGGCGGGCCAGGAAGAGCAGGGCGCCCAGGGTGAGTGCCTCCGCATGGGCCGCGGGCTCGTCGAGGAGTGCCGTGCAGAGGGTGAGCAGGGCCGCCAGGGCCCCCAGGAACAGGGCGATCGTGCCGAGCAGGAGGGGGCGTACGGCGGCGGCGAAGTCCTCCAGGCCGCGGCTGGCGGCGAGTCTGCGGCGGGACCGCGCGGTGAAGAGGTGCGCGGTCCAGGCGGCGGGCGCGCAGGCCAGGGCGAGGGCCAGCACTGGGGCGGCGGTGACGGGCCAGGGGCCGTCGGCCGTGCCGGTGGGCAGGGCGTGGGGGCCTCCGGTGAGGACACTGGAGAGCAGGCCGTTGCCCAGCAGGGAGTAGGCGACGAGCCACACGGTCCATGGGGTGGTTCGGCCGTGGGCGGCGCCCGGACGTGGTCCGGGTCGGTCCGGGCCGGTCCTGCTCAGGGGACCTCGGCGCAGGGCCGCCCGGAGGGCCAGGGCCACGGCGAGGGCACCGGCCATGGCCGCGAGCAGCCGCGCCTGCCCGTGGGTGAGGTGCACGGCGGTCACAGCGGCGGCGCACAGCGCCCCGGGCAGGAGGGTCAGGAGAGCCCAGCCGGCGCGTACCCGGGGTGCGGCGGGCGCCGCGGGCGGGGGTGCGTCTCCGTCACGGGAGACCCGTGCGTACATCTCCTCCGCGAGGGAGAAGACGTCCCGGTGGCGGAAGCGGGCGGCGGTCCGGTCGGTGATGCCGTGCGCCTCCAGGCCCGCGGCGATCTCAAGAGGGTCCACCGCACGGGCGCAGAGCTCGCGGTGCCGGTGCATCAGCGCCTTCACGGGGTCGGCGGCCCCCGGGCGCGGGGTGGAGGTCTTGCGGCCGGTGGCCGACTCGTGCTTCACGGGTGCCTTGTGGCCGGTGGTCTGCCCTGGTTCGGGGAGCACCGTCTCGTCAGCGGCCGTCGCCCGCTCGGCATCGGTCCCAGGACAGGGCGAGCCCGTGGTGGCCGGATCCGGATCCTTCTCCGAGCGGGCGTCCGGCGCCCCGGGGCCGGTCAGGGTGCGCGGACGGCGGCCCAGTGCGCCCAGGTCGTTCATCGCGCTGCCTCCGGGGCCGGGACGGGAGTGGTGGCGCGTACGGGGCTGCCCGCCGCCCAGCCGGGGCCGCCTCGGCTGAGGCGGGGCGACGCGGCGGTCCAGCGGACGGGCACGTGGGCCTCGGCGGGGACCGCGAACGGCAGTGGCTCTCCCGCTCCGTCGAGGAGGCAGCGGCGGACGGGTGCGCGGGAGACGATCTCCAGGTAAATGCTGTGAAACGCCTCGATGTTCCGCTCGACCGTGAACAGTTCGAGGGCACGGGCGCGCGCGGCGGCCCCCAGCCGTGCACGGCGCTCGGGGTCGCGCAGCAGCGCCACGCACGCGTCGGCGAGCGCCCGCGGATTGCGCGGCGGTACGACGAGCCCCGTGCCGCCGATGACCTCCACGACCGCGCCGACGTCCGTGGACACCGTCGCGCGCCCGCTGAGCATGGCCTCGACGAGGCTGAGGGGGAAGCCTTCGACGACGCTGGAGAGGACGGTCACGGCGCCCGAGGCGTAGGCGCCGGCGGCGGTCGGCAGGTCGGGGCCGCCGACTTCCTCGAAGGAGACCGGGTTGTCCCCGGCGGCGTGCGGGCCTTCGGCCTCGTCGGGGAAGAGCTGGGCGGCCAGTGTCCTGCAGTGGCCGAGGTAGGCCGCACCCTCGGGGCCGGCGGGGGCACCGACGATACGCAGGCGCGTCCTCGGTTCCTGCTTGCGGATCTCCGCGAAGGCATGCAGCAGCGAGACCAGGTCCCGGGCGGGCTCGACCCGCCCGGCCCAGACGACTGTGCCCGGGTCCGCGCCGTCCGGGGACTCGCCGACCTCGGTGAAGGGCCGGGCGTCCATGCCGGGGTAGACGGTGCGGAGCTTCTCGCGGTCGGCACCGCAGCGCTCCTGCCAGCGGCGGGCGTGCGTGTTGCCGGCGGTGACCACTTCGGCCTGCCCGTAGGCCTCGGCCGCGAGCCGGCTCTGGAAGGCCGCCAGCAGGGACCGCACGGCGGGCGGGGCGTCCGGGGCGGTGAGGTAGTGCGTCCGCAGGCGCACGCCGTACTCGGTCACCACCAGGGGTACGCCGGTGAAGTGCCGGGCCAGCAGGCCGGACAGGGCGGCGGTGCCGCCGGACGCGGCGTGGCAGACGTCGACCGCGCCGAGTCCCTCGTCCTCGTACCAGTCGAGGGAGAGGGGGCGCAGGGCGCGTTCCAGATGGGCGGCGACGGCGAGCAGATCGGGGACGCGCGCCTCACGCGCCGCGCGATGGGCGCCGGGTGCACGACAGGCGCGTTCCAGAGTGCGTACGGCGGCCTCCGAACGGAGGGCGCCCACCAGTCCCCCCGCCTCGCGGGCGAGTTCCGCGAGCCCGTACAGAGCGCTGGCGAAACGGTCCGCCTCAGAGGTCGGCACACTTTCGGAGAGCCCTCCGAGGGAGGCGCTCCCGGGCGTCCCGCACAGGACGGCTGCCAGTTCCCCGAAGCACTCGGCGAACCGCCGGCGCGCACGGCGCCCGAGCACCACCTCGTCGTCCTCAGCCATCCACAGCGGTGCGGTGCGCACCCGGCGGACGTTCGGTGGCAGCGGGATCCAGCCCTCGTCCTCCTGGCGCTGGCTGCGGCTGAGCGCGTGGACGTCGAACTCGTGCTGGGCGAGTCCGTGCACCAGCCGGTCGCACCAGAGTTTGGCGTCACCGCTCACGTACGGATAGCCACCCTCCGTAAGCAGTCCGATGCGCACGAGTGCACCCCCGATCTCCCGTATGGGGAGCCGCCGTTGCCCGGCGGCTCGCAGCGGGACGAACGTATGCGGACAAGGCGGTGGTGCGGCGGACGGTTGTCCGTCGCACCACCAAAAGGGGTGAACGGTCGTAACTTTCCCGTGCGGGTCGCGTTCTGTCGCGCTAGGGGATCAAGCGGACACGCATCGTCATGCCGCGACCAACTCCCGTCGCTGCGCCCGGCGTCGCGTGCCGGCCTCCGCGTCGCGCGCCGGCACGAGGGCCGGCGGCCGCCTGGCGTACGGGCCGCGGGGCGCCAAGAGGTCGTACGGCGTGTACCCGAAGGACTCCACACCCCTGGCGAGGCCTGTCAATTCCCGGGATAGGCCCAGGGGTTGGGGCGGCAGCGGATGCCGTCGTGGTCGAGGAACTTGGTCTGTTGCTGCATGACCGGCGCGAGGTCGCCGTCCTTGTCGCAGGTGACGTGGCCGTAGCCGAGGCGGTGGCCGATCTCGTGGTTGATCAGCATCTGCCGGTAGGCGTGGATCTTGCCGGCGCCGTAGGTCTCCGAGCCCTGTGCCCACCGGTAGGCGTTGATCATCACGCGCTCGGTCGCGGCCGAGTCGCAGGAGACGTTGTCCTGGGTGGTGTCCAGGCCGGACTTGGCACACCAGTCGGCGGTCGTGCCGGGGCTGGCCAGCGTGATCACGAAGTCGGGCTTGCCGGAGTGGATGCGCTCGAAGGTGCGCGCGCCGTTGTGGGCCCAGCTGCGCCGGTCGTTGAGTGTCTTCTGCACGGCCTCGGCGAACAGCGCGCCGTCCAGCCCGAGCCCCTGCTCCACGTCCACGCGGTAGGTGAACTTCTGCCCGGCGCCCGGGGCCTTGGCGATGCCGGGGACGGCGTCGAACTTCCCCGAGCCCTTGAGCTCGGCGCCGAGCGGGTACGTCCGGTCCATCTTCTCGTCGTAGGTCAGCGGCGCGGCCTCGGGGGCCGGGCCCCGGCCTTCCGCGCGGGACGCGGTGTCCCGGACGTCGCGGGCCTGATCGGTGGCCGACTGTGACTGCACCTCGCCGCCGGCGTGGTCGTCGGTGACCTGGCCGGCGACGATGACGGCCAGCACGGTCGTGACGGCGGCGGCCGCGATGCCGGTGAAGGTGCGACCCTTGCCGCCCCTGCCCGGCACCGGCGTGCCGGTGGGCCCCGCGTCGTCGTGACCGGACCCGGAGTCGGCCGGCGTGCCGACGTTCCAGTCCGTGACGGAGGTGCAGGCGTCCGCCGCATGGGCGGAGGCGGGCGTACGGGGCGCGAAGACGTCGTCCTCGTCTGCGACGAAGGCGTCGAGGTAGTCCTGCCGCGGCCCGGGCACGGAGGCCCGGCGCTGCCGCGGTAGGGGAACACCGGCACCGGCGGGTCCACCGCCCGTCCCGCTCGACTCACCCCAGCCGCCTCCGGCTTCCCGCTGCTCGGGGTGCCCACCCCGGGCCTCCCCGAAGCCGTGGGCGGTCGCGCCCCCGGGCACCCGGGGCATCCCACGCGAGGGAGTCCCGTCAGGCATGCGCGGAACACCGCGCGCAGGCGTCCCGTCCGGAAACCCCGGACCCCCGCGTGCGGGCGTCCCGTCCGGAAACCGCTGCATTCCACGCGCGGGCGTCCCATCAGGCAACCGCGGCATTCCGTGCGCCGGGGTGCCGTCAGGCATGCGCGGAACACCGCGTGCGGGCGTCCCGTCCGGAAATCGCGGAACACCTCGCGCCGGAGTGCCCTCGGAGAAGCGGGGTACCCCATGCCCCGGCGTACCGTCCGGTGGCAGCCGGGGAACCCCCTGGGCCGGAGTGCCGTCAGGCAGCCTCGGCACACCACGCGCCGGAGTGCCATCAGGCAGCCGGGGAACGCCACGCGCGGGCGTGCCGTCCGGTAGCCAGCCGTCCGGCAGACGTGGCATGCCGTGCGGCGGTGTCCCGTCCGCGGGGGCCTGCCGGGGTCCTGGCAGTCTGCGTGACCCCGGTGGCGGTGCCGTACGGCCGCCACGGCTCCTGTCCGGCGCCTGGCCCTGGCCTGGTCTCTGAGCCTGCTCGGACCCGGCCCGGCCGTCCTGACGGTTCCGATCTGCGGTTGTGTCCGCGCTGTCGCCCTTGGCGACCGGCCCGCGGCGGCTGTGGCGTCCCACGTCGCGCCTCAGCCCCCCATGCTCTCGTCGGTGCCTTCTCTGTCGACGGCGTCACCCCCGGCATCCGCCCGGCGGCCCCGTCTTGCCCGCTGCGCGCCCAACTCTCCCGCATCCGGGAGCAGTTCGCGAAACGCCATGGCCACCGTCTCCGGGTACTCCATCATCGCCACATGCCCCGCGTCCGGCAACGTCATCAGCCGCGAGTCACGGAAGGCCCGGGCCGCCTTCTGGGCCATTCGGAAGCCGACGAGCTGGTCACGGCCGCCGTAGACGAGGAGGGTCGGCGCGAGAACCCGTTCGGCCTGGCGCCACAGACCCTGCTGGCCGCCCAGTGTGTACGCGTTGACGATCCCGCGTGCCGAGCGCGCCATCGCGTCCCAGAAGTACGGCAGCCGCAGCCGCCGCTCCATCTCCTGCACGGCGTTGCTGAATCCTTCCGGCGTCACCCGCCCGGGATCCCCGTAACACAGCGCCATCACGCCGCGGACGCGCTGCTCCGCCGTCCACTGCCGGGTGAGCCGGGTGAAGAGGAGGGCGACGCCCGGCACCGCCAGCAGCCCCGTGGGCACGGCGGCGCGCTGCACTCGGATTTCCGGCAGGGCGGGAGACACAAGCGTGAGCGTACGGACCAGATCGGGCCGGACCGCGGCGACACGGGTGGCGACTGCGCCCCCGAGCGAGTTCCCGAACAGGTGCACGGGACCGCGCCCGGAGGAGTCGAGGTAACGGATGACCGCGCGCGCGTGGCCCGTGACGGAGTAGTCGCCGTCGTCCGGCGGCGGGGAGTCTCCGAAACCCGGCAGGTCGAGGGCCTCGCTGTCGACGGAGCCGTCCAGCAGCGCCATCAGCGCCGACCAGTTCTGCGAGGAACCGCCGAGCCCGTGCACGTACAGCGCGGGAGGCAGTCCGTCGCGCACGGGAGGTCGCGACCGGACCGTCAGCGTGACCCCGGGGAGCTCGACCGACCGCAGGCGCTCGCCCTCCGCGACCCGGACGGTCCCCACCTTCGGCAGCACATTGGCGGGCGGCACGAACGGCAGCTCGGTCGAAGACATGCGGCAATGTTACGAGACGATCACACAGTGGCTCATGCGTTCGCCTGTGTTCGCCGTCACAGCTCTCGGCCTGTTGAGGGGGGTGGAAGAGAAGGCACTCGGGCACACGTGGGTAGCAGTCAACGGGATGAGCAGCGCGTCACGTCCCGGACGCGGATCGCATAGCGTCCGGAACGGGTGTCTCCTAGGCTCGTACAGAGGGCACCCGCGTGTGGCCCCTGCATCCCCAGGGACGTTCGTAGGAAGGGAGCCCATCATGGCCGTAGACCCCACCGACCCGGAGACGTTCGAGGCGGAGGACGCGCAGGAGGCGCAGGAGTTCGACGTCGAGGCCCCCGAGGTCGACGCGGCCGAGCAGCAGGCGGACATCACGCCGACTCGCGACGACCCGCTGACCGCCGTCGACCCGGACCGCGCCAACGAGGCCGACCTGGTGGAGCAGACCAGGATCGTCTCGCTCGACGAGGACGACTACCGGTGACGTTCGCCGCCGACGGGCGACGAGCAGCTCGGGAGAACAGGAAAGAGGCAGCATTTTGCCCGCTCTGACCCTGTTTGAAACCTTCGCAACCGCTTTCGCAACTGTCCGGTCCGTGAAATTCTGCGCTCTCACCGCGCACACCACGGTTACCGAAAAGTACGATGGCGACGCGGCCAGATCCGCATGTGGACGAAAATGGGAGGCGGCGTGACAGCCATCGAGCAGACAGAGGCGGTTCGCCCGCGGGGCACACGCCTGCCGCGCCGTGCCCGACGCAACCAGCTTCTGGGCGCCGCCCAGGAGGTCTTCGTGGCCCAGGGCTACCACGCAGCCGCGATGGACGACATCGCGGAGCGGGCCGGCGTCAGCAAGCCGGTGCTGTACCAGCACTTCCCGGGCAAGCTCGACCTCTATCTCGCACTGCTGGACCAGCACTGCGAGTCGCTCATCCAGTCCGTGCGGAACGCGCTCGCGTCGACGACCGACAACAAGCAGCGCGTCCGGGCGACGATGGACGCCTACTTCGCCTACGTCGAGGACGACGGCGGCGCCTTCCGCCTGGTCTTCGAGTCGGACCTGACGAACGAGCCCGCCGTGCGCGAGCGCGTGGACAAGGTCACGAACGAGTGCGCCGAGGCGATCTGCGACGTCATCGCCGAGGACACCGGTCTGTCGCGTGCGGAGTCGATGCTGCTCGCCTCGGGCCTGGGCGGTCTCGCCCAGGTGGTGGCGCGGTCCTGGCTGCACAGCGACCGCAGCGTGCCGCGCGACCAGGCGGTGCAGCTGCTCACCTCGCTGGCGTGGCGCGGTATCGCGGGCTTCCCGCTGCACGGCATGGACCAGCCGCACCACTGACGGGCGCCTTGTTCCCGCCCGATGTTCGCTCGTGGCGTTCTCGGGCGGAGCATGTACGTCCCCTCACCGGGCTAATGTGTGCTGCGTACGGCGCGGAAGGCCGCGCACATCACTGACCGTCGGAGGGACAAAGCCGTGGAGGTCAAGATCGGCGTGCAGCACGCGCCCCGCGAGATCGTTCTGGAGAGCGGTCAGACTGCCGAGGAGGTCGAGCGCGTGGTCGCCGAGGCACTGGCCGGGAAGTCGCAGCTGCTGAGCCTCGTGGACGAGCACGGCCGCAAGCTCCTCGTCCCGGCCGACCGTCTCGCGTACGTCGAGATCGGTGAGCCGGCCCCGCGCAAGGTGGGCTTCGGAGCGCTGTAGGCGCATGCGCGAAACGGGGCGGGAGGGCTGTCGGCCGACCCGCCCCGTTTGCGTTGTCTTCCCTCGGACACCCCTCCCGCACAGCCTCCGCTTCTCCTTGCGGCACACCGGTTCCTTCACGGATGGAGCACAAGTCGCCCCCAGGGGTGGATTGGATTCCGCAGGTCAGGGGTAAGACGGGCTACGACCGATTTGGGCAGGCCGGCCATGTGGGAGGGACCCCGACATGCTCCTGGAAGCGCTGAGCTCCGCGATTCTCGGCCTTGCTCTGGCATGGGCGGCCGCACACCGCCTGGCGCACCGACTTCCGAACCGCTCCCTGGTCCTGTCGACCGGTGTCGCCGGCGCGCTCTTCGGGGCCTTCGTCATGCACAGCGCGCTGGACGCCGGGCACGTGCTGATCGTCCTGCTCGGCGCGGTGATCGTCTCGGTGGCCTCGCTGTCGCTGCTGCTGCGCCCCGCGGGAAGACTGCGCCGCCGGTCGGCGACCGCCTGAGGGGTCACCGAGAGCGGCGGCACCGATGACGACCCGCCGGACCGCGGGAAGCCAGGGGGTGCTCCCCTGGCTAGGCGGCCAGCCCCAGCGCGGCCATCCGCTTCGTGTGGGCCTCGGTGATGCGGGAGAACATCTTTCCGACCTCGGCGAGGTCGAAGCCGTCCGCTACGCCGCCCACCAGCATGGTCGACAGCGCGTCCCGGTCGGCGACCACCCGCTGGGACTGCGACAGGGCCTCGCCCATCAGCCGCCGCGCCCACAGCGCGAGCCGTCCGCCCACACGTGGGTCGGCGTCGATCGCGGCCCGCACCTTCTCCACGGCGAAACCGCCGTGACCCGTGTCGTCGAGGACGGCCAGCACCAGCTTGCGGGAGTCGGAGTCCAGCCGGGCGGCGACCTCCCGGTAGAAGTCGCTGGCGATGGAGTCGCCGACGTAGGCCTTGACGAGTCCCTCCAGCCAATCGGAAGGGGCCGTCTGCCTGTGGAACCCGTCGTACGCGGCGACGAACGGCTCCATCGCCCGCGTCGGCTCCTCCCCGATCTCGGCCAGCCGGTCGCGCAGCCTCTCGAAATGGTGGAACTCCGCCGACGCCATCTTCGCCAGCGCCGCCTTGTCCGCCAGCGTCGGCGCCAGCTTGGCGTCCTCCGCGAGCCGCTCGAACGCCGCGAGCTCCCCGTACGCGAGCGCGCCGAGCAGGTCCACGACCGCGGCACGGTACTGAGGGTCGGCGGAGGCCGTCACCCAGTCCCGGGCGGCGACTGAGGTGGGTGCGGCGGCGTCGGTGTCCTTGGCGTTCTCAGGCTTGTCAGAGCTCGTCATGAAGCGCACAATAGCCCGCCCACCGGGCGGCGTAAGGCCCTGGTCGATCACTGTGGCGATGACTACGTGACCGAATCGGCCATCACATGTGCGGGATTCCGGGGTATGGTGGTAATGCGCCTGCTGGTACGTTGACGTACCTCGACAGGCCGCACGTATGAGGATGCCCGGTCGGTGGCCCGATCGGCTCCGACCCGACAGCCCTCCCCGGCCGTCCGCCGCAGTGCGTACGAGACCCGGAGGGGGACACCCTCAGCGGCACGAGCGCTAGAGCGTCGGCGCGGTCCCGTGCTTTTCGGCCCGCCCGTAAGCAGCCGACGTCCCCGGCACGGTCTGACACGACCCCGCGCTCGCCTCGCGCCGCCCACACAGAAGAGGCAGCACCCTGACTACGTTCCGAGAGCTCGGAATCCTCCCCGAGACGGCCGAGGCCCTTGAGGCCGTCGGCATCATCACCCCCTTCCCCATCCAGGAGATGACGCTTCCGGTCGCCCTCTCGGGCACGGATGTCATCGGCCAGGCCAAGACCGGCACCGGCAAGACGCTGGGCTTCGGCCTCCCGCTCCTCGAGCGCGTCACCGTCCCCGCGGACGTGGAAGCCGGACGCGCCAAACCCGAGGACCTCACGGACGCCCCGCAGGCACTCGTCGTCGTCCCCACGCGCGAGTTGTGCACGCAGGTCACCAACGATCTGCTGACCGCGGGCAAGGCACGCAACGTGCGCGTCCTCGCCATCTACGGCGGCCGGGCCTACGAGCCCCAGGTCGAGGCCCTGAAGAAGGGCATCGACGTGGTCGTCGGCACCCCGGGCCGGCTGCTCGACCTCGCCGGGCAGAAGAAGCTGAACCTGAAGCACGTGAAGTGCCTGGTCCTCGACGAGGCCGACGAGATGCTCGACCTGGGCTTCCTGCCCGACGTCGAGAAGATCATCAACATGCTTCCGGTGCGGCGTCAGACGATGCTGTTCTCGGCCACCATGCCGGGCGCGGTCATCGGCCTGGCCCGCCGCTACATGTCGCAGCCCACGCACATCAGCGCCACCTCCCCGGACGACGCGGGCGCGACGGTCGCGAACACGAAGCAGTTCGTCTACCGCGCGCACAACATGGACAAGCCCGAGATGGTCTCGCGCATCCTCCAGGCCGAGGGCCGGGGACTGGTCATGGTGTTCTGCCGCACCAAGCGCACCGCGGCCGATCTCGCCGACCAGCTCAAGCAGCGCGGCTTCGCCTCCGGCGCCGTCCACGGCGACCTCGGCCAGGGCGCTCGTGAGCAGGCCCTGCGCGCCTTCCGCAACGGCAAGGTGGACGTGCTCGTCTGCACCGACGTCGCCGCCCGCGGCATCGACGTCGAGGGCGTCACGCACGTCATCAACTACCAGTCGCCGGAAGAGGAGAAGACGTATCTGCACCGCATCGGCCGGACCGGCCGCGCGGGTGCGAAGGGTACGGCGATCACGCTCGTCGACTGGGACGACATCCCGCGCTGGCAGCTGATCAACAAGGCGCTGGACCTGGGCTTCGGCGACCCGCCGGAGACGTACTCCACCTCTCCGCACTTCTACACCGACCTCGGCATCCCCGAGGGCACCAAGGGCGTCCTGCCGCGCTCGGAGCGTACGCGCGCCGGGTTGGAGGCGGAGGAGCTGGAGGACCTGGGCGAGCCGGGCGGCCGTGGGCCGCGCGGGCGCGGCGGCCGTCCCGGCCGCGGCGACCGGGACGAGTCCCGCTCGGCCGACCGCGAGCGGTCGCCGCGTACGCCGCGTCACCGCCGCCGTACACGCGGCGGGGCCGTACTGGACGGGACGCCCGAGTCCGCCGGCAGCACCGCTCCGGAGACCGCGGCCACCGGCGGCGCCGCCGAGGCGGATGCCGTCACGGCTCCTCGCACCCCGCGTCGCCGTCGCCGCACCCGCGGCGGGGCCCGGTCCGAGCCGGCTCCGGTCGCGGCGGTCGAGACCACCGCGTCCGAGCAGGCAGTGGACGCCGTCGCGTCCGAGCAGGCGCTGGACGTCGTCGCGTCGGCCGAGGGTACGACCGCTGAGGCGCCCGAGGCGACCCCGAAGTCGCGTCGCCGCCGCACGCGCCGGTCGGAGACGTCGGCCGTCGAGACCGAGGCCGCGGTGACGCCGTCGGCCCCGGAGACGACGGTCGTCGCCGAAGCCACGGACGCCGCGTCGCCCGAGGCGGCCGCCGCACCGCGCCGCCGCACCCGCACTCGCAGGGCCACGGCTGCGTCCGCGGCCGAGTCGGCGGTCGACACGGCCGAGGGCACCACCGAGTCCGCGCCGGAGCCTTCGGAGACGAAGCCGCGCCGCACCCGCAAGACGGCCGCGAAGGCCGAGGCGGGCGTCGACACGGCCGAGGCGGCGGGGGACACCGTCGAGCCGGCGGAAGCGAAGCCCCGGCGTGCGCGCAAGGCCACGGCGGCGGAGTCCGCCGTCGACACGGTGGAAGCCACCGAGGCCGCGCCGCGCCGCCGCACCCGCAAGACCGCCGAGACCGCCGCCCCGGCGGAGGAGCCGGAGACCGTCGAGGCCAAGCCGCGTCGCACGCGGAAGACCGCCGCGGCGGCCGAGACCGCCGTTGACACGGCCGAGGGCACGGAGGCGGCCACGCCGCGCCGCCGCACCCGCAAGACCGCGGAGACCGCGCCTGCCGTCGCCGAGATCCCCGCCCAGGCGGATCAGGAGCCGGAGACCGCCGCCAAACCGCGCCGCGCGCGCAAGGCGAGCACCGCCAAGGCGGAGGCAAGCGTCGACACGGCCGAGGCGACCGAGGCCAAGCCCCGGCGCGCGCGGAAGACGGCTGCCGCCGCTGTGGAGACGGAGGCCGTGGAGGCCAAGCCGCGTCGCACGCGGAAGACCGCCGCGGCGGCCGAGACCGCCGTCGACACGGCCGAGGGCACGGAGGCGGCCACGCCGCGCCGCCGCACCCGCAAGACCGCGGAGACCGCGCCTGCCGTCGCCGAGATCCCCGCCCAGGCGGATCAGGAGCCGGAGACCGCCGCCAAGCCGCGCCGCGCGCGCAAGGCGACCGCGGCCGCTCCGGTTTCGGAGGACACGGCGGAGGCGAAGCCCCGGGCCCGCCGCACCCGCAAGGCCACGGCCGCCGCGGAGCCCACGGAGGGCTGACACCCTCCCCGACGGCCCGGCCCCTCGCACAGGGGCCGGGCCGTCGGCGTTTCCCAACGGCCCGGGGCCGGTCCCCCGCCCGCTATCCTCGCCCCCGTGACGAGCCACCCCGCTTTCCCTCCTCCCCCTGGCGCCCGCGCCTACCGCCTGCGCACCTCACGCGGCGAGTTCGCCGTCGTCGACTCGTCACCGGCGGCGGGCGTGGAGGCCAGGGGAGCCGTCCTAATGCTGCCCGGGTTCACCGGGAGCAAGGAGGACTTCAGGCTGCTGCACGAGCCGCTCGCGCAGCGGGGATACCGGGTGATCGCCGTGGACGGGCGGGGACAGCACGAGTCGGGCGGTCCCCTGGACGACGAATCGGCTTACGCGCAGCGGGAACTGGCGCGGGACGTGCTCGCGCAGGCCGAGGCCCTCGGCGCGCCCCTGCATCTCGTCGGGCACTCGCTGGGCGGGCAGATCGCCCGTGCGGCCGTGCTGCTCGACCACTCGCCCTTCCTCTCGTTCACCCTCGTCTCGTCCGGTCCGGCGGAGATCTCCGTCTCCCAGCAGCAGCGCGTGAAGCTGCTGCGGGACACGCTCGCCGTGCTGTCGATGGACGAGGTGTGGGATGCCATCCGGGCCATGGGGCCGCCTGAGGAGGTCGGGGGACCCGCCCGCGGCCTCGGTGACCAGGAGCAGTTGCGCCGCCGCTGGCTGGGCCACAGCCCTGCCCAACTGCTGGCCACCGGGCGCCAGTTGTGCACCGAGCCGGACCGCGTCGCCGAACTCGCCGCGGTCCCGCTGCCGTTTCACGTCCTGTCGGGCGCGCACGACGACACCTGGCCGGTGGCGGTCCTCGACGACATGGCTCTGCGGCTGGACGCGCATCGCACGGTCGTCACGGGAGCGGAGCACTCCCCCAACGCCGACCGTCCCCTGCCGACGGCCCACGCCCTCGCGGACTTCTGGGACGGCATCGAAACGGCCTAGGTGTGTGTCCCGCTCCGGGCCGGTCCTCGCCGTCGCCCGGCGGGGCACCGGAGCACGGCCCAGGGGTGTCCGGCATCGGGATGGTCCTCGCCGTCGCCCGGCGGGCACCGGAGCACGGCCTAAGGGTGTCCGGCATCGGGATGGTCCTCGCCGTCGCCCGGCGGGCACCGGAGCACGGCCTAAGGGTGTCCGGCATCGGGATGGTCCTCGCCGTCGCCCGGCGGGCACCGGAG